>NZ_JBEJZY010000010.1:0-121216 GCF_040256935.1 Photorhabdus viridis | reverse complement strand
CAAAAGCCATCGCGCCCTGCGCAAAGAAATACTGCTTGTCAGGGATGCTGTCGGTTCGCCAGAATCCACTGACTAGCGCAGGATTGCCGCCTCTCAGCGGGGTCACATGCAGAGGTCCACGGTCATAACGGGCATACCAGGCCAGTGTGGAAATATCATCAAAATGACCGGCACCATAGAAGTGCAGAGAATGGCCTTCACGGGGGATCACTCGTATTGAGCGTATTAGCTGGTTAATGGCAAAATAACTCTCCGGCACGCTGCCCGGCAGCGGTGTCAAGTCTGGGTATTTGCCTGCGCGGATTATCAGGCCATCGCAGTAAGAGCTAATCACCACATCCGTGTAGCGGGCCAACATGGTGCGTATCCAGTGCTCCCCACCCAATCGCCCTACAAAGCGTTTGGACAACAGGGTGATCCAGTTCATGCTCCGGATAGAATGACCATACTGTAATTTGGCGGTATGCACTGCCGAGTTCACTTGCAAGGAGGGATAGCGTTGCGCTAACTGGTACTCCAGGGGGAAATAGTCATGGTAATCTCTTGGCATGACCAGACAGTAACCACAGTCCCCACTGTCGGGTTCGAGCTGTTCACACAGAAAATCCAGCCATGCCATAAACTTGGTCATGCCGTCTTGTTCCTTTAGATAATCCCAGGGCAGCACCAGACTCAGGTAGGAGCTACTATCATCACCATCAGCTTCATCGGAATCCAGGTAATGCATCAGATAGCGGGGAGCTTCATAGATATTTTTAGCGTCACTGATATCCCAAGTAGAAAGCTGGTTTTTTTTCTGATTCAGAATACCCTCTTCCACTTTGGCTATATTTTCCGGTGAATATTTTTTTAGCCCTTTCAGTGCATGACGGTGAAAACGCAGATGAGTGCCAAATTCTTCGCGAAAACGGCGATAACAGGCCAGAATGCGCTGTTTTTTCTCCAGGGTGTAGCCCTGTTTAAAAAACAGGGTAATCGAGATACCTAGGCGGGAAACGGTTAGCCCATCTCTATTGGTAAAAGTAAAACCGACCCGTTGTGATTTCAACTGGGCAAAGTAATCCAAAGTTTCCATATTCTCTCCGTTCATGATGAGACAGTGGATAATCCGTTATTCCCACATATTTTTTCCTTCCCGTATCAGGTGCCAGATCGTTGTGCCCGACTCCACGCCCTGAATATCAAAAGCCATCGCGCCCTGCGCAAAGAAATATTGCTTGTCAGGGATACTGTCGGTTCGCCAGAATCCACTGACTAGCGCAGGATTGCCGCCTCTCAGCGGGGTCACATGCAAAGGTCCACGGTCATAACGGGCATACCAGGCCAGTGTGGAAATATCATCAAAATGACCGGCACCATAGAAGTGCAGAGAATGGCCTTCACGAGGGATCACTCGTATTGAGCGTATCAGCTGGTTAATGGCAAAATAACTCTCCGGCACGCTGCCCGGCAAGGGGGTCAAGTCCGGATATTGACCGGCGCGGATTATCAGGCCATCGCGGTAAGAACTAATCACCACATCTGTGTAGCGGGCCAACATTGTGCGTATCCAATGTTCCCCACCCAATCGTCCTACAAAGCGTTTGGACAACAGGGTGATCCAATTAATACCGCGGATGGAATGTTCATACTGTAATACCGCAGTATGAACTGTAGAATTGACTTGCAATGCAGGGTAACGTTGCGCTAACTGGTACTCTAAGGGAAAATAGTCATGGTAATCTCTGGGTAAGACCAGACAATAACCACAGTCCCCACTGTCGGGTTCGAGTTGCTCACACAGAAAGTCCAGCCATGCCATAAATTTGGCCATTCCCTCTTGTTCCTTTAGATAATCCCAGGGCAGCACCAGACTCAGGTAGGAGCTATCATCATCACCATCAGCTTCATCGGAATCCAGGTAATGCATCAAATAGTGAGGCGCTTCATAGATATTTTTAGCGTCACTAATATCCCACGTAGAAGGCTGATTTTTTTTCTGATTAAGAATGCCTTCTTCCACTTTGGCTATATTTTCCGGGGAATATTTTTTTAGCCCTTTCAGTGCATGACGATGAAAACGCAGATGAGTGCCAAACTCTTCACGAAAGCGTCGGTAGCAAGCCAAAATGCGTTGTTTTTTCTCCTGGGTGTAGCCCTGTTTAAAAAACAGGGTAATTGAGAGACCCAGGCGGGAAACAGTCAGTCCATCGCCATTGATAAAAAGAAAAGAGGTCAGTTGGGATTTCAGCTGGGCAAAGTAATCCAAAGTTTCCATATTCTCTCCGTTCATGATGAGACAGTGGATAATCCGTTATTCCCACATATTTTTTCCTTCCCGTATCAGGTGCCAGATCGTTGTGCCCGACTCCACGCCCTGAATATCAAAAGCCATCGCGCCCTGCGCAAAGAAATACTGCTTGTCAGGGATGCTGTCGGTTCGCCAGAATCCACTGACTAGCGCAGGATTGCCGCCTCTCAGCGGGGTCACATGCAAAGGTCCACGGTCATAACGGGCATACCAGGCCAGTGTGGAAACCGTATTAAAATGACCGGCACCATAAAAATGCAGTGAATGACCTTCACGGGGGATCACCCGTATCGGGCGTATCAGTTGGTTAATGGCAAAATAACTCTCCGGGACACTGCCCGGCAGGGGCGTCAAGTCCGGGTATTTACCAGCCTGGATTATCAGACCATCGCGATAAGGACTCATCACCACATCTGTGTAGCGGGCCAGCATTGTACGTATCCAGTGTTCCCCGCCCAATTGTCCTACAAAACGTTTGGACAGCAGGGTGATCCAATTAATACCGCGGATGGAATGTTCATACTGTAATACCGCAGTATGAACCGCCGAGTTCACTTGCAAGGAAGGGTAACGTTGCGCTAGCTGGTACTCTAAGGGGAAATAGTCATGGTAATCTCTGGGGATGACCAGGCTGTAGCCACAATCTCCACTGTCCGGTTCGAGTTGTTCGCACAGAAACTCCAGCCAGGCCATAAATTTGGTCATGCCGTCTTGCTCTTTCAGATAATCCCAAGGAAGTGTCAGGCTTAGGTAAGAGCTACTGTCATCACCATCAATTTCTCGGGAATCCAGGTAACGCATCAGATAATGAGGGGCTTCATAAATATTTTTAGCGTCACTGACTACCCAACTAGAAAGCTGGTTTTTTTTCCGATTAAGAATACCTTCTTCGACTTTGGCAATATTTTCTGGGGAATATTTTTTTAATCCCTTCAGTGAATGACGATGAAAACGCAGGTGGGTACCAAACTCTTCGCGAAAACGGCGATAGCAGGCCAGAATGCATTGCTTTTTCTCTTGAGTGTAGCCCTGTTTAAAAAATAGGGTTATCGAGAGACCCAGACGGGACACAGTCAGTCCATCGCCATTGATAAAAAGAAAAGAGGTCAGTTGGGATTTCAATTGGGCAAAGTAATCATTAGTATCCATAATTTTCTCCGTTCATTATGAGGCGGTAGCGAATGTCACACTCGCCAACATCGCCAGGATGGCGGCTAATGCCGCAGCGCTTACCGCAGCAGCAGCGATTAAAATTTCTCCCAGTTCAATCAGCGCGGCAGCGACGGCAAGGGTGACGAGGATAACAACGGCAACTTCGGCAATAATCACAACCAATTCCAGCATTCCTTCACCCACCTCTTTTAATATTTGCATCCAGCTCATGTTTTTTAGATCTTCCAAGGTGATATCTGAACCCTGTTGCACGGTTTGCCACCGGGCTTTTATCTCACTCTCCGTCCAGGTCACGATTTTTCCCGTTTGTTCATTAACCCAGGAAAAAACGTAGCTGACCTGATGGCTTATTGGGTCAATAATTTCTTCACACACCCACTTGCCGGCTTGATTGAACCAGGTACCAAACTGGGCAAGGAGCTCACGGGTACTGTCGCGGACATAACTCAACCCATTTTCGGCCAGACCAGCCACTTCCTGTCCGAGGATAACCCAGTCTTCATAGCTGGGTAAGAAAGACCAACGGGAAGTGCTGAGAAGTGGTGGATTTTTTGTCAGGGGTTGCGGGATCGTACCCGGCACGCCCTCTTCGGGAGGTACGGGTAAAGCTTCATCATCAGGAGGCGAACCGGGTGGCAGTGGGGCCAGTGGTATAGGATTTTTATAGTGTTGGGAACCGGGTTGGTAATGTTTTCGCCACGCTTCATCGTACTGCTTTTGCTCCTCTGTGCGATTATCCATGACACGCATCACGCCAAAGCGTTTTTCTGTCGCAATTAGCATATAATCTTGTTCTTGCTCGTCAGAGAGATCATCCCCCGGAAATTTCACCTCAATCAACATCTTCAAATTATCAGGGTGAACAGAACCATCGAAATAGGTGGCATTTCTGCCCGGCCAGCGGAGAGCGTCCTCTTTGACTAGAATAATATCGGGGCGGCGAATACCAACAACCCCAAATTTTTCCATATCGTCAGCAGAAGGCCGGGCAAACGGGTTACTGGATTGCGGTAAATTATCACCATAACGCTGCTTAGAGACTTGACTGGTCGCCAGCATAGGCAGAGGAACATCCTGCTTTCCTCTGATAGCAAACACCACTTCCGCTTTATAGGACCATAAAAAGTCATGTTTAAGCTCTTCAACCTTAATCAACCCACTCATAATGATTTGATTAAGAAAGCGGATCGCCCCCTGTTTAGTCACAATCATCGCAGGCAGACGCAGGGCATATTCAGCTTTTTCCGCCAAATAGCAGGGGTCTTCATCGGCCGGAAAGACCCCGATTTCCATCGTACAGTTAATTGAGGTAACGGCCGGGCACATTTTACCGCTGTTGGATATTGTCATACTTATTTCTCCGTAAATTCCATAACATACTCTACCGGCGTATTACCGCTGGCTCGGTATAAGGTTTTCTTCGATGGGGGCAGGTAAAGACTAATCCATCCATATTTGAAACCTTATATAATGATTGAACCCTAATTCTGAAACGGCGTCATGACGATAGAGGCCATTAAACGAATAATCACGTTCTGTTCTTTTAAATAGCGCCGTGCAGCGCTTCTTCATATTACCAAGCCAGTGTTTCAATTTTGTGGCTCTGAATACGTAGCATTTGTAGAGAACAATAAACAACGTCCAGCTGAGTAGCGTGGAAATAAATAATAGAGAATTTCGTCCTCTGAGTTTTATGACTATAAAATCACGTTTTGTATCATATGAACATAATGAAAATGTGATACAAATCACAAAAACAACCAATTAATCGCTATCTGTCATATGTAACTAATAAAAAGCTCCGTACATCTTCACCTAATGCAGGGGAAATCTAAAACCTCAAAATCGCCAGGATATTAATCAGGTGTATTTGGGCTGGCGATATATGCTTTAAGTGTTTCTATTCTAATTCTCTGACCGTATTGACGTAAGCTGTGTAGTGATTATTAACACTTTATTTAGTTCTTCACAATAGATGATTTCTGTAATTTCAGTATTTAGGCTGACTGGCTCAATAACAGAAAAAGCCGTATTCATTACTTCCTCACTGGATAATCAATAACAATTCTTTGTTAATTACCCAATGAAAAAAATAGACAACCAATTACAAAAGACAATTATTCATTCTATTTTTGAAGAAACATTTAGCAATATTATCTCTCACATCATCACCAGTTGCCGCTAATACTGTTAGCTCCACCAGTTCCGGCGCTCTTTGAACAATAACACCATTTTTTTCAGAAAGAATAGAGCTGTTGTTAAAGCAGTACGCTTATTTCCATCAGCGAAAATATGACCTCTGGCAATGGCGACAAGGTAATAGCAGAAATATGTAAAATCATCGGTCGCTCAATTCCCTAAGTTCAGCATCAAATTCGTCAAATATTGCCGTTACGTCCTGCTTTAATTTATTGGCTGCAAACTCACGATATTCAGCCTCCGAAATGAGTACCGCCTTACCAAATGACTTATGGCGAATGATCACTGGCTCACCGCCAACCGCGGTTTTGTGAACATCGGACAGTTTTGCCCTAGCATCCGTGAAGTTGAGATGTACACACTATAGCAAAGAAAAAATAAACTGAATTCACTCAATGTAGACACGGCAATGACTATGAACGGGAAATTCAATAGCATACTCAACAACAACTTATTTCTGTTGTTTCAACAATATGGTTGTTCTTTAAGTATGCTATTTACTCTTACAACAACTTTTTTACTTACTTATTAGCAAATTAATCAGGCAAATTTCCCTTTTCCCATCGTGGTATCCGTCCACGCCGCCGTAATGGCAGCTTTCGATTTACTGTCCAAGCTTTCAATAAAACCATTATCACCCGCTGTCGGGGAAAAACCACTCATGGCCTGAATCAAGGAATCAACCGCATTATCAGAAAGCGCAGTAAATTCACGTGCGCCTGATCTGTCCTTACGCCCCATCTGAGTCACTACTTTGGCACGATTGCCATTAAAGTAATTATTAAAACTGACGGAACCCACTGACTCAAATATGCCCTGCTCAGTTCCATCCTGAGTATGACGATTGACTGATAACACCAAATCATATCCGCTGCGCTGGAACCACAAGTTTTGCCAGTCAATATCGTTAAAGACAATCATATCTTCTGCGCTGATATCATTAACCTGACTTTCTATCACCTTACCACTGACCACAAAGCTATCTACACCTGCGCCGCCCAGGAAACTGTTTTGATATCCCCCCAGTACCAGCGAATCCTGCCCCGCACCGCCATCAAACCGACTGAATTTCGAAATAGTCGTCGCTATCAGGTGATCATCGCCGTCTCCACCGTTAATCACCGCATGGTAGCCCATCAGCTTAATTACATCGTTACCTGTGTTGCCATCAATGCGGTTGTCATTACCAAACACTCTGGCAAAATCATGGCCTTCACCCAATTCAACCCGGTTGTTGTTACCGATGGTCACGACATAATCCAGATCTTCCCCGGTATCCACCCGATTATAGTTGCCGGAAGTCACAACGTAGTCCTGGCCTTTACCAGCATCAATAAAGCCGCCTTCGCCAAAGACAAATGTCTGATCATTCCCCTCTCCCATAAAGACATGGTTAATGCGTCCAGCTACCACCGCAGTGTCATCCCCATGACCGCCAAACATCCAGTTTTCACGTCCCATCAGGACGCCCAGGTCATTACCTTCACCACCCGTAAAGATGTTGGATGTACCAATTGAGTAATAAACGTCATCACCGCGGCCACCCCAGAAGTTGTTGTTGTCTCCCAGATAAGCACCGAGATCTTTGCCATCACCGCCCCAGTTGAAGTTATAGTTTCCCAACGATACATGGATATCGCTATCCCCTTGCAAGTGACCGCTATTACGCAGAAAATCAAAGGTTTTCTGCTTCATGTTGAGCAGATCTGCGGTCAGATTCTTTTTCAAATTGGTGACTAATGATTTCATCTCTTCTTGCTTATGTTCGCTAAATATCGTCGCAAACAGGTTAGGCAAGTTCAACGAATTAAAACCAAATGCATGTTCTGATTGGTCATCAACCTGTATCTTCCCTCCGTTAATGGCAACCGGCGATCTTTTTTCCTGATGTTCATTAGGCGCTTTCTCTTTCAGGCCATGGCTCACAAAAAAGGATTCCACACTATCCGCATTCATCTTGATGTTCTGTTTTAAACCCTCATTTAATTTATCCGGATCAGTAAAGGCTCGCAGTTGATCATCACTGAATTCCCCAATAGTTGACAGCATCTCTTGCAAAATAGCCTTGCCATCAACACGTTCGCCAGTACGGGAAACAATCCGCCCCTCCGCAGTGTAATCCACACCAAAGATATCCGCTAAGGTGGTATCTGTATTGACACTCGCTAATCGGCCAAGCAGTTTGTTCTTAAGCTGACGCGGTAAATCCCGTAGGTCATAGGTAAACGTGGTCCGCGCCATACCGGTTGTCGAGTATTGTTGCGTCATTAAACCAAACAGTGAACCCAGGTTGGTATCCAGAATCGATTGTATATGGTCACCGAACATAAAGTTCCAACTACCAGTTGTAACCTGAATATCCGCCCCCTGACCACCAACCGCAAAATTGAAGGCCAACTTTTCATTGGCTTGACGGAATTTATCTGCACGGCTCATTTTGCCCGTATCAATATTGTTGCCGTGACTGCTTAACCATTGGTTGTATTTCTTGTTCAATGCAGCTTCCCCGTCACTTTTTAAGCCACGGCTACTGCGTTCATGTTGCGAATCCAAATCAACCAACGTTTTGTAGTCCACACTGCTGGTTTGGTCCAGACCAGACATATCACGCACAAATTTCTTCGCGCCAGACAGCGTCCATTGCCGATTCTGTGCCGCCAACCAATCCCGCTCTTCACCAGAATGCGCAATGGCTTTCAGTACACCTGTAATATGAACAGCGCCATCAAATGGATTAACCAACGGCGGCGTTGGGATTGATTTGTCCATCATCACTATCAGGTCATTACTGCGGCCCTGGTTGAAGCTGATGTTGCGGTTACCGATAAACATCTGCGCCCCTTCAAGCGCTTGATAACCACCAATATTGACGCTGTGCTTACTGTTACCATCACCGATGTGAACCATCACATTGTTGTCACCAAAAGCCAGTGATTTAAAACCACCGGTCCCGATTTTGACACCCACGTTTGATGTTCCCCAGTTGATCGCGGTAAATTCACCATTACCCACATTCACCTGAATGTTGCCGGAGTAAGTCAGCAGTTTATCCGACTGAAGGTTTGAGCTGACTTCAATCCTGTTTTTGCGCTTCCCCGGTGCAGTGAAAACATTAACGTTATCCGCAATTGTCCCTCTGCTTACGGCATCAGCCTCTGTGTCCCCCACCTTGGCAAGGTTGATATCACTTTCTGCAATGCCACGACGAACTTTTTCTGTTCTGGTCGCCAGTTCACCTTGTTCATTCCAGCGCAAGACCAGTTTGTTATCGTCCAGCTTGTTAACCCACTGATTATTTTTATCGCGGGTAAATTTACGACCTGTCGCGTCAACCGCAACTTCACTGCAACGCGCTGAAACCTCACTACGGATACCTTGTTTATCTAAAGCAGCAATAAAACGATAGGCAAAGCCATCCCGTTTATCATCACTAATCAGTGAGCACCCTACGATACTGATACGTTCAGGTTCACCCACCTGGCTAAAGTTCTGTTTGAACTGTTTCAGTTTTATCGCCAATTCTTCGGCACTGTAGCCACTTAGACGTGTGTTATTTTGGGCCGATTCATCGCGACCATGACCGACAATCTGCCAGCGTAATTTGCCTGATAATCTGTCGGGATCACCATAAACAACATGATATTTACCGTCGGAATCAAGTTTAACGACGACGCTGGACCTCGGGTGTTTCCCCGCCAGATTGATCGCGGCTTTCGCGACAATCGGGTCATTTTCCATTTGAATAATGATATGACCATCAAAACGAGTCCCACTAGCTTCACTCTTTTGCGCAAGGTGCTTTATCACATCACGATGTTTATTTTGAGCGCCAGAGAAAGTCGATACTATTCTGTCTGCATATTGATTCATCAAAGCACGGCTTTCTTCATGACCATAGAAGGTTTGTTCACCCGATACGGGGTAACCGGAAGCCATCAGTTTCGCACGTAACTTTTCCCCCTCATGGCCCAACACTTGATTGTCAGTCAATAACATGATTTGTGTATTGATCGGCAGACCTTTAAGGTTTTTTTCTACTGAAAACTGCCCATTCATCACTTTTGCCAATGCCCCAGTAATGCCGCCAGGGTTTGGTGTTTCATGCGCTGTTATGGCTTCAGCCATACTCAGTATCGGTCTGTCGAGTAACAAACCAGACACTGCTTGATTATTTTGCGCTGCATAGCGGGCAAGATCAGCCGCGACCGGCCCACCGATGGAATAGCCATGAATGATGATGTTATCCGGATCAATTCCGCGATCTTTCACCAAATACCGGAACATCGTCCGGGCATCTTGATAGAGCCCTTTTTCACTTGGCCCGCCATCACTGCCACCATAGCCACGCATATTGATGGCAAGCATATCAATACCTTGCTTTTGATAATGATTTTGGATAGCGCCGGCTTGTTCTTCAGTGGATAAACCTGAACCATGAATAAAAAGCACCACTTTTTTCGCTGCCGTTGTTGAAGGACTGCCAGGTTCTACGTCACCCAGATGATAATAGCCAGTTAAACGCCCCTGCCCGCCTTTTAGGGTGATTTTGCTTGATTTGCCATTATCAACAGCCTCGTTCAAGCTCGCCTGAGTCTCATCACTGATATAACGGCGATCTTCTTTAAGACCATAAAGTTCGCCGTTAAAGAATTGAGTCAGCGGATCTAAAGATTCATTATCGCGTGGCGGAGCATCATCATTCCTGATTACTACTGACTCTGAAACGTTATTTTTGTCAGATAACGCTTGTAACACTTCCACAGGAGAACCACCCTGTTTTTTCTCCAAATCATATTGCCGATAGAGGTGCTGAGTTTTCTCAAAAGCACTATTTAATGCCTGACTTATCCATAGATTCCTTTTATCTCCGGCGATATCCATCAGGTCCATATAACTGGCTGTGTAGTTTTGCAGTACCTGCCTGCGTTCATTACCGGTCGCCTGTAACGCTTTGTAAACAACCAGACTTTCATTAACTGAATGACCGCCATCAAACACCAGGAACACCAATGTATTCAGATACCCCTGACCCACCGGGAAAGTGGGATCTTGACTGGCGATATATTTATTGAGGTGAACCATGATATTGGTCGAACCAGAAGCCCCCGTCACGACGGAATGTCCTTGCTCCAGCGCGTTACGTTCAAGCGCTGTTTCATGTCCGGGCGTCAGAATTCTGCCCGCAGCAACCTTCCTGCCAGATAGAAAGTCTTCGTACCGATCACCTGATGGCTGGTAAGGCAGCGCAATACCGTAATCATTGGTTTTCTGCTCCGTTATCTTCACTTTGTGTGTTACACCAGCCCATTTAGCTAACTGACTGCTGGTCGAACGGGCCTTGTAGATTTCTTCCCGATAGAAAATATCCCCTTCCGCCTTCCATTGAGATGAACTCAACCCCATGCCATCCACGTTCGACATTTTCACCGCCAGAAACGGTATTTTGATCATTTCAAAGCCGTTATCCACCTTGGTCATCATGGTTTTAAAGTTATCAAAGGTCGGCTGTTGCAGGAATGTAGTCAATTCAGGTACCCGGCTGAACCAGGGGCGAATATCCTTCTTAATGGTATTGGCGAAGGCTTGCATTCTGATGGCAATATCACGCATGGGTGCAACAGAGGTATTGTGCATCCATTGTTCAAACTCCTGCACCAGGAATTGGCCTGTCTGTCTGGCTGCCGCGATCCCATCCGGTGACACGGTTTTCACCAACGCATGGGCCAATTCTGAATCAAAACGGCGGCCAAATAAGTTATCAATATATTGAGTGGTCGCCTTTTTTCTGCGGGCATCAGTCTGCAATGAAAGCACCAAAGCATGTAACTCAGGATATGCCTTTAACTGAGTGGCGGCGTCATTAAATAACCTGATGGTTTTTTTGGATGTCACCTGCCCGGTGAGCCAGAGTTCCCTGGCTCGTTCAAGCAAAGGCGTAGTTTCCGGGATATCAGCCTCTTCCAATCGGCTCATGAAAGCAATGAGGCTTTCACTTTCGGTTCTAGGCGCTTCCCGTTCAGCAATTGAGTTCGTTCGGGTTAACGGTGTAATTTGCCATTTCATAAGGCGATCAATGTCGTCTTGTGTTACACCGCTTTTCAGACCCACAACACGTCCAATACCATCAAGTATTATCTGCGGACTAAGTTGTTCAGTATGTTGAGGCGCCACTGTAATCCCAAGGATCCCAACGGATTCGGCTCTCTGGGCCTGCAAGTGCTCAATCATCCGGCCTATCTTAAAGCGTACTAAATCCACTTGACTGCTATGCAGGGCAAATTCCGCTGGGTTACGCTGTTGCCAATGAGAAAGCGCCTGTTCAAACTGCAACACATGTTCTTCATCAAAATGAGATATCATTTTTTTGTTGAAAATTTCACGTACAGCGATCAGCGCTTTGCTAAGCTGATTTTTCCGGCCTAATGTTCCCACTCCGGGATTGATAAACAGCTTGTTTCCTTCTTTCAATAAATTAAATTTTAGCTTGTCAAAAATAACGGAATTATGCTGCTCTCCTTGCGAGTCATTCCCTAACGATTGCAAATCAACGCCCGAAATTCGCAGGGATCTTCTAACAAACTCACCTGGGTTGTTTAAGGTAGGCGCCGCCATGTTGTCAGCTTGTGCTTTGGCAAACCTTGATGTATCCAAAGCTGTGCGAACGCCTGCATTTATCTGTAGACGATTAATCGCTTGTTTAGCGCCCGCCAGCGCCTGTAGCTCTTCTTCGGTCAATCCCTTGTAGAATTTGCCTTTAACTGCCGGCATAGATTCGGGATCTATATGGCTACCGGTTTCCCCTGCCCCTGTTGATTCGCAGGCTTTGCCAGATAAACTACTACCACCAGCCCCAGCGCGATCAGGTCTGGAATCGCGCTGTTTAGCGCCTTTAGCATCTGCTTGTACCTGAACAATTTTACTTTCAGCCGTAGCCGTATCGCGTTCACCCCGTTTTTTCGCGTCCTGATACGCAATATTAGCGTCATCTTCAGCTTTTTCGGCCCGCTGTTGCTGCGATAACGCCTCTTCTTTTCTTAACCCGGCTTTTTTCTGGGCGTCGGCAATATCTTGTTTTGCACTGGCGCGATGCTGTTCACTTTTTTCTACACCTGCTGCTGATTTAGCAACCGTTTGTTCTATTTGTTGTTGGTTATCAGTAATATACTGTTGAGCAGTTGCCAATTTTTTCTGGGCAATAAATTTGGTATCACCCAACTTATATTGAACACATTCCAAAAACTCGGCAGCAAATTGATCACGCCGCTGGTCACTTGCCTCACCGTCGTAATTGGCATAATCATCCAGCACCTCCAGGCCCTGAGTCATGGAAAGCAGTTTGTCAGTCTCCATTTGCGCTTCTGCTTCTATCGCATTGCGCTGCCTCAATCCATTTTGGTTAAGGGCTTTCTTATCCGTTAATTCCAATTGGAATTGCGATTTTTCAATAGCTGTCAGTTGCTTAGATTTTTCCTGCTCCAGCAGTAAGCGATCTTTTTCAGCTTTTTCTTTATCATTTAGCGCATTTTGCGCCGCTTTATCCTGTTTCGCGTGTTCGGTAACCGCATTGGTTTGTTGTGGGTGCTTAGATTTCACAACGACATTGTCTAAGATATAGCCTAATCCATCATCCTGACCTGTACCTTTAAATTCAATCCGGTTAGTACCCGCTTTTGCCATTAAATCGAGTTTTTGCGTATGCCATATAGCCCGTTCCCCAGAAGCTGAGAATACAGACTCACCATTCCACAACACCATTATTCCATTGTCACTGAGATCGTGACCTATCTCATTTAAACGACTTGCAAAATCGAAAGTCAGTGAAAGCACTTCTCCTTCAGACAGATTTTGCAATTCCTGCCAAATAGTGGTGTTTTTATCAACATCAAGCTCACTGACTCGTTCGCCATAACCGGTATTATCAAGACCATAAACACTCGCCGGGCTGTATGCCTCAATATCATTGGTTGACTGCCACCCCAAACCACCTTGTTCAAAGTTACCATTGACGATCAAGTTTTCATTCCAGCTTGGCGCCGATCCTGTTTTTCGATTTAAAGCGCTTTCTATTGAATCAATATCAGGCCCTTCCACCTCGGTTACAGAACCACCGAGACGACTGCTTAAATCTGAATCTACCGGCGCAATTTCATCCATCTGAAAACCATCAATTGCAGAAACCTCCACTAAGTTAATTGCGCCTCTGCCTTTATGTGTCCCAGACGTGTTAGCTTCATCACCCTGAACCAGATAGTTGATCGCCTGACTGCCGCCCACCCCTAACGCAGTCTGTTTGATATTTTCAAAGAGGGAAGAGCGTTTGTTGCTTTCTGCAACAGAAAAACTGTAAAAATCACCGTTGCCAATTTTAATCGTCACGTTATTGCGGGCATAAGAGGCGTTGATACCCAGACCATCACCAACATGAATATTGGCGTTGCCTTTGCCTTTCATGACCGCCACATTCAGACCATTTCCGACTTTGGTGTTAGCGTTATATTCACCCCACACCACGTTAACTGAAACACCGTCACCCACTTTGGTATTCATATTAAGGTCGCCATGCGTGGCAGTCACACTTAAGCCATTCCCCACCGTGGTCGTGACATTGGCTTCGCCTTTCGCAACGGTAACCTGTATACCATCACCCACTTTGGTAACGATATTGCCTTTACTCCACAACGCATTAAAACTGTCACCCTGACCAACCTGAGTCACTATGTTTGCGTCGGCTTTAGCCAGCACCACATTACGCCCGTCGCCTACTCTGGTGATAACGTTAGCTTTGCCCCAGGCTCCCGTGTAGTCATCACCGTTACCGATGTGGGTGATAATATTGGCATCACCCTGAACGACCGTGACTTCCTGCTTATCCCCCACTTTAGCAATGATGTTCGCTTTACCTTTCGCAAAGTTGTAACGATCGCCATCCCCCACCTGAGTCAGGACATTGGCTTCCCCCCAAACGGCGTTCACCCCAGTGCCGTTCCCCACTTTAGTGATGATATTGGCTTTACCTTTGGCGAAACCCACGGTTGCGCCATCACCAATATGTGTCATGACATTACCCACATCGGAAATAAGCAGGCCAACTGTCGTGCCATCTCCCACTTTCGTCAGTATATTGCCTTTGCCAAGCAGTACAGCCGCGGTCGCCGAGTCGCCGACATGCGTGATGACGTTAGCTTTCGCCGCAGCGACAACCCCCATAAAATCATCACCCACCTTGGTGACAATATTGGCCTCACCCAGCGCCAAAACACCGGTTAACCCCTTGCCGGCATGAGTCATGATATTAGCCCGGCCAAACATTGCCGCCAGCGTTGCGCCATCGCCGACCTTAGTCATGACATTCAGCTCACCGGCAAACAAGCCAATACTGACGCCATCACCCACATGCGAGTAGATATTGGCTTTACCCACCATCAAGGCAGCCGTCAGATCATCACCGACCTTTGTCAACACATTGGCGCCGCCAATCATGGCAGCAAAGGTATTGCCATCACCCACATGGGTAAAAATATTCGCCTTGCCAATCATCGCCGACAGCGTTACGCCGTTACCCACTTTGGTCGCGATATTGCCTTTTGCCAGCATCAAGGCAACGCTGACGCCATCACCAATATGGGTAAACACGTTACCAGCGGCTATCATCAGTACTAATGCGTCGCCATCACCCACTTTAGTAAAGATGTTTGCGGCACTCCCCATCAGCGCCCACGCGTCACCGTTGCCAACATGAGTAAAAATGTTCCCCGCACCAAGCATAGCCGCAATCGCAGCGCCATCTCCAACTTTAGTGAAGATGTTGCCGGCGGCGCCCATGACAGCCAATGTCTGCTCGCCACCGACATGGGTAAACACATTACCCACCCCAAGCATGACCCCGGTCGTATTGCCGTCGCCTACTTTGGTCAGGATATTGGCGCCACCCAACATGACCCCAGTCGTGTTGCCGTCACCGATGTGAGTCAGTACGTTTGTACCGCCACTCATTACCGCCAGTGTATTGCCCGATCCTTTTTTGGTGAGAATATTGGCTCCGCCCAGTGCTATCGCCGTGGTGTCTGATGTTTCAATTTCATCACTGAGATGCGTGATAATGTTAGCGCCGCCAAGCATACCAGCAACCAGATCACCCGCACCGAGTTTAGTCAGCACGTTAGCACCGCCCAAAAGTACCGAGGAGAGATTCCCTTTTCCTGCTTGGGTGATGACGTTAAAACCGCCTGCCCCTGACCAATTCGCACTGCCATCACCTATTTGGGTATGGGTGTTGTAACCTCCTAACATCTGTACCTGGCTATCACCATGACCTTTGTGGATCGAGATATTGCCATAAGCCAGAAGATGAGCCAGATATCGCCCGTCACCAATCCGCACAAGAACATTTGCCGCACCGCCGGCGTAAGCATTCATTTCTCCCCGCAGGCTTTGGTGAACAAGGATGTTAGCTAAACCCGCGCCACGAAATGTCAGATTGCCCTCTTCACCGCTTTTCACAATGACATTGGCGGCGCCAGCGCCTTCAAAATGCGTATTACCGAATTTTGATCTGTGCAAAATAACGTTAGCCGCCCCCGCACCGTTGAAATTAACATCACCGTCTGTAACACTGGATGTAATAACGTTCCCACCACCTGCCCCGCTAAAATAAATATCGCCGGAGCTATCACCACTGGTTATTGATGATTGGGTAACATCTTGTTCAGAATAACCTTCAAGATAAGTTAAATGATCAGTAATACTGCGATCAACATTTAAATCATAGTGAAGCTGGCTTAACGTATAACCCGCTCCGATTGATTTGTAGCCACGAGGATAAGAAAATATTTCATTCGCTAAACGATCAGTATAGTCACCCTTTTTATACCAAGATCTGGCAATATATTTTAGTTGCCCTGTTCCATAATCATTTTCCAGTTTAACCTCAACCACTTTGGTATAGGGTTCCAAAAAGGCCGCATACACATAAGTATTCGGCAGATTGTTTGATTTAACTGCGGATACATCAATTTTCGAACCATCCGAAGATATTGCATATCCTCCCATTTTGGCATCACTCAATGTGACATTTTCTGCTTTAATCTTCGTACCACCGGCATAAGTTACCCACTTACTTGTTAATAACTCTTTCTCGACGCCATGTATCGTGTTTTTTTGTCGATAAACAAGACTGATATTGGAAAGACCAATAGCACCTTCATTTTTAATCGGAAGAAATCCATTACTTACTGAGATCCTTTCCGCCGCTAACTCCTTAAGATGATTTCCTTCTTTATGCCAGCAGGTGGCGTAATAATAGAGCTTACCGGTTTCAGGATTATTTTGAAGCCGCACTGCAATAACTTTAGTACTAATACTATCGGCACATGCAAAGAGATATGTATCAGGCTCTATGGTGGATTTAATCGCATTAACTTGCTGATATTGCTGAATCCAAAGCCCCTCCATTGTCGCCGATGTCATGATAATATCTTGAGCTTGAGCAAACTCTATTTCATTTTCCACACCCACCCGGGTAATTTCGTTATAAGCTCCTGCACCAGAGAAATGAATATTGCTATGGGCAATATCGGAATAGAGTTTATTATAACCACCGGCACCTTCAAAAGTGATATCACCACGAGTCTGTTTATACACATCTTCACTTTGGCGTATACGCTCAATGCGGTTTGATGCCCCTGCGCCACGTAAGATAATGCTGCCTTCTCTGCCTTTCCGCACAATATGATTATCCGCACCGGCACCTTCAAAAGTGATATCACCACTTTCTATCTGCGAATTGATGCTATTTGCCGCACCCGCGCCATTAAATGTCACATCCCCCTGAGTTCCCTGATAATGATTAAACCAAGTACGATCAATATCATTAGCCGCTCCTGCTCCGACAAAATACAAATTACCCTGGTCAGTTTCATGCCATAACTCATTATATCCACCTGCCCCTTTAAAACGGGTGTCACCCGATAAGCCTCTACGAACCAGTTTGTTATAGCCGGCAGCCCCCGAATAATACAAATCCCCCGTTTCACCCGTATGATCAATGAAAGCCGCACCTGCTGCACCCGCAAATGACAAACCTCCATTTCCTGTTTTACAAATACCTGCGTAACCCGAAGCGCCTTTTACCGAAAGGTCACCATCTGTATGGTATACATCGACTTTAAATGAACCAACAGTAACATTGTCATCCCCGCTATAAGCATAAACATCACCCCCAACACCAATAGCAGTAATATTATTACCATCATTGTCGTCGTAATATTTTCCAGTAAAGAAATACTCTGTACTTCTATTTGATGATTTCCCCATAAATAATCCTTTAATTTATCGTTGAGGTTAAGCAGAAAACCACAGCATTTGATGAATACAGCGGTTGCTTTGGATATTCAATTTCCTACGAAACAGTTCAAATTTTCTGATCTTTTAACAGGAAAAGTGCCAATAATAAAAACCAATTATATCCCTTATATAAAAAACCAATTCAAAGTTATTTTATCCATTATCCTACTTTACCCCAGAAAAATTAAATAAATAAAAATTCAAAAGCATTTAACGTAAATGTCTTCTTCCAAAAGGAAACTAAAATACAGTGAATATAATAAAATCATTTCTAAACTAAGATATAAATTCTTATTAATTACAACCAATTACTTCATTCCATGACCATAAAATCATTAAAAATTATAACGATTAAAGTCATGTAAGTAAATTAGATAATAACATCCTACTTTTTAGCAAAAAAATTCATCAAATAAATAACAATTAGTTAACGAGAAATCTATAATAACCACTCGTTATTCATATGTAAGAAAATGGCTCACCTATTCTGTGAGCCATTTTCATTATTCATGATACTTATTAGTATAGAGAATTAATTAACCTTAGTTCTGCTTAAGAACAGAAATTTCAGAAGCACATAGATTCAGACTCAGTCTTATCGCTTGGCATGTATAATATGCCGCTTCTATGCGTTTCGTGCATTGACTCAAGCATTTTTATGCCAATAACGTATCAACCAGTAAGTTTGTCGGACATGTGTTCAAGCTCACTCTGGCATACGTCAGCAGTATGACCAACTCTTGCTGCAAGTACTTTAATTCCCTTCTTAAGCGAAATTCAGGTTAATTAAGCAAATTTTCCTTTCCCAATAGTGGTATCTGCCCATGCCGTCGTAATAGCAACTTTCGCTTTATTGTCTAAATTCTCAATAAAACCCTTATCGCCCGCGGTAGGTGCAAAACTACTCATTGCTTGGATCAATGAATCAACCGCGTTATCTGAAAGCGCAGTAAATTCACGCTCTCCCGATGTGTTCTTATCACTCATCTGAGCCACCAGTTTGGCACGATTACCATTAAAGTAATTATTAAAGGTGACTGAGCCTACTGATTCAAATATACCCTGAGCCGTGTTGTCTTGAGTATGACGGTTCACTGATAACACCAAATCGTATCCACTTCGCTGGAACCATAGGTTTTGCCAGTTAATATCATTAAAGACGATCATATCTTCCGCACTGATATCATTTACCAGATTATCAATCACCTTGCCGCTGACCACAAAGCTGTCTACACCTGAGCCGCCTGTAAATTTGTTCTGATAACCGCCCAGCGCCAATAGATCCTGACCATCACCGCCATCAAACCGGCTGAACTTCGAAATAGTTTCCGCTATCAGATGATCATCTCCGTCACCACCACTTATCATTGCATGGTAGCCCATCAGTTTAATCACATCGCTACCAGCGTCGCCGTCAATCCTGTTGTCATTACCAAATATCTTGGCAAAGTCATGGCCTGCACCCAATTCAACCCGGTTATTATTACCGATGGTCACGGTATAATCCTGGTCTTCGCCAGTATCCACTCGATTGTAGTTGCCTGAGGTAACAACGTAATCCTGTCCCTTATCGGTATTAATTAAGCCACCTTCGCCAAAGACAAACGTCTGGTCATTACCTTCACCCATAAATATATGGTTAATACGTCCAGCAACTATTGCGGTATCATCGCCATGACCGCCAAACATCCAGTTCTCACGTCCCATCAGGACACCCAGATCATGACCTTCACCGCCCGCAAAGATATTGGAAGTACCGATTGAATAATAAACATCATCACCGCGACCACCCCAGAAGTTGTTGTTGTCTCCCAGGTAAGCACCGAGATCTTTACCGTCACCGCCCCAGTTAAAGTTATAGTTCCCCAACGATACATGAATATCGCTATCTCCTTGCAGATGACCGCTGTTACGTAAGAAATCAAACGTTTTCTGCTCCATATTGAGCAAATCCGCTGTTAGATTTTCTTTCAGATTGGTCACTAATAACATCATCTCTTCTTGTTTATCTTTGCTGAACATCGTCGCAAACAGGTTAGGTAAATTCAGCGAATGAAAGCCAAATGTACTCTCTGGTTTGGTGTTCTCCGTCACCGCAGTCGCTGGCGTGCTGCTCTGCGCTTTTTCATTTCCATCAGGTTCTTTCTGTTTCAAACCATGACTCTCAGCAAAGGATTTAATACCATCCGTCCCCATATTGAGGTGAGATTTCAAGCCGTCGAGCAATTTATCTGGATCAGTGAAGGCTTTCAGTTGTTCACCACCGAATTTTCCAATGACTTCAATCATCTCTTTTAGAATCGCCACGCCATCCACTGACTCGTCTCCACGGGAAACAATACGGCCATCCGCAGTGTAATCCACCGCAAAGATATCCGCTAAAGTGGTATCTGCATTCACACTGGCTAACCGACCAAGGAATTTATTCTTAAGCTGACGAGGCAAATCCTGCGGATTATAGGTAAACGTTGTTCTCGCTATACCGGTTGTCGAATATTGTTGAGTCATCAAACCAAATAGTGAACCTAGGTTAGTATCCAGAATCGACTGGATATTGTCACCAAACATAAAGTTCCAGTTACCCGTGGTCACCTGAATATCCGCTCCCTGGCCACCTACCGCAAAGTTGAATGCCAGTTTCTGGTTGGCCTGGCGGAACTTATCCGCACGGCTCATTTTGCTCATATCAACGCTGTTGCCATTACTGCTTAACCACTGGTTAAATTGCTTATTCAGTGCTGCTTCAATATCATTTTTCAGACCTCGGCTACTACGTTCATGCTGAGAATCCAAATCAACCAGAGTTTTATAATCGACGTTGCTGGTTTGGTCCAAACCAGACATATCCTGAACAAATTTTTTCGCCCCAGCGATTGTCCATTGCTGCTCTTGCACCACTAGCCAATCCTGCTCTTCACCAGAATGAGCAATGTCTTGCAATACGCCAGAAATACGTGCCACACCATCAAATGGATTAACCAACGGTGGTGTCAGCAGGGATTTATCCATCATCACAATCAGATCATTACTACGACCTTTGTTGAAACTGACGTTACGATTACCAATAAACATTTGCGCTCCTTCAAGCGCTTGATAACCTGCAATATCGAAGCTGTGTTTACTGTCACCATTGCCAATGTGCGCCATCACATTATTATCTCCGAAGGCCAATGACTTAAAACCACCCATACCTACTTTGATGCCAACGTTCGATGTTCCCCAATTAAGCACAGTAAATTCACCATTCCCCACATCCACTTGAATATTACCCGAGTAACTTAGCGAGTTATTCGGTAGATGACTTGAATCGGTTGCAATTTGATTTTTGCGCTTCTCGGGTGCAGTGAAAATATCTGCATTATCCACAATCGCACCTTTAGGTGGCGTATCGGCATCCGCTATACCGACATGAGAAAGATTGATGTCGCTTTCAGCAATATTGCGACGCACTCGCTCTGAACGAGTTTCAAGTTCACCTTTTTCATTCCAACTCAATACGACTTTGTTATCATCCAGGTTATTGATCCATTGATTATTTTCATCCTGAGTGAACTTACGGCCCGTCACATCAACGGCAACTTCACTACGACGAGCCGAAACAGTCGTGTGAATATCTAGCCCTTTTAAGGCGGTGATAAAGCGACGAGCAAAGCCATCTCGTTTGTCATCATTAATCAGCGAACAACCCACGATGCTAATGTGGTCTGGTTTACCCGCCTGACTAAAGCTCTGAGTAAATTGTTTGAGTTTTATTGCCAGCTCATCTGCACTGTAACCACTCAGACGAGTGTTATTCTGCTCTGATTCGCTACGACCATGCCCCACAATCTGCCAACGCAACTCGTCTGATGGTTTAAATTGAGATGAATCACCATAGACAACACGGTATTTACCCTCAGAATCAAGCTGAACAACTACGCTAGAATCTGGGTGTTTACCTGCCAGATTTGCCGCTGCTTTAGCAGCGACAGGATCATCCTCCATCTGGATAATGATTTGACCATCAAAGCGGGTTTCTCGACCATCGGTTTGTGGTGTGACTGAAATACGCCCCCAAGATTCGACATCTTTGCTTTTTAGAACAGCGTCCGACGATAATTTTTCCAGCACAGATACCGTAGCATCACTATTCTCCGAGCCTTTCAATGCCAATTTACTGGCGGTTGGGTCAGCAAATACCTTACCAATATTCAACTGTACGAAACTGGCTGCTTGTTTAAAGTTGTTGCTTTCAACTTCAACAGAAACCTTTTGGCCTTTCTTATCCATGACTTCCAGAGTGACGACATCTTCACGGTAATCCGCGATCCACCCTTCAGCACCTGAATCCAGCGAAAACATTACTCCCCGCTCTTTCAGTGCATGCAATACATGACTTTGCTCACCCTCACGCGCCTGTTTCCAAGTATTGTCATAACCCGTAATAGCACTATCTTCAAATGTATTATAGTTAATATTGAAGCTCAATTTTGCGCTGGCCTCAGGGCTGGCAGAAGCATATTTATAACCTATAGGAGATCGGTAACCCGTGATCATGCCCTTATGGAAAGAATCCATAAAACGGTGGAAATTATCATAGTTATCAAACGATTTAGCACCAAAATTAGGATCAAAGAATGACCAGATTGTTTGAGCTTCACTCTTATGTACAACAACTGACATGGCGTGATCTTCAGACATAAACATCATATAAGTCGATTGCTTCACATTGCGCAGTTGCTCCATAACAGATTCATAGCCACCAACCTCATAATTCAGTGGATCACCGATCCTCACCCCTGTTAACCCATTTGCTTTTAGCCTTGCACTATAATCAATATTCCCCTTCGCTTTCTCGATCAAACTGCCAGCATCAAGATGTTGAAAATGTTGTATTGACAACAATCCTTCAATAGTCGGGCCGACTTTCTGACGGCGATATCGGTTAAGCAAAGAGGATTCAATAGAGTTGATATCAGTTTTCTTATTCACGGAGTTGTCATTGTAAGCTTTAGCTACATCCTTCAACCACTCCATATAAGCTTTTCCGCCTCCCGCGCCATTCACACGCTCTTCCATCATATAGCGGGAAGACAGAGCAAAGCATATTCCTTCCAGAAACTCTTTGGACTGAACGTCATTACCATTGGTCACGAGCACATTACCAATTTCTGGAATAAGCTTCTTAAGCACCCCCAATAAATCCTTATTCTGACTAAAGTGGAATGAGTAATCAGCCAATTGTTTTCCACCTGCTTTAATGTCAAAAATGGTATAACCCACTTCCTGGAATAAGTTTTTCTTTTCCACATTATGATCTTTGCTCTGAGAACCAGAAAGTATCGGCACATTCTCAATCGCCTGATGGATCTTTCTTAAACCAGACACATCAATGCCTTTACCATCTTGCGATAAATCGCTAGCTTTCAGATTCGAGAAGACAGCATCAGAAACATCCTGACCATATTCTTTAATAACCGCCGCTTTGACTTGCTCAACCGCTTTATCAGCACTTTCCACTTTCTGATTAATATTTGCCTTACCTCGAGTCACAAAATCACCATTTTCATCAATATAAAGGTGTTTTGAATCCTTAAGATTGGCATTGACAAGCTTATCGTACAACCTACTGAAATCGCCTTGGTATGGGGTTCTTACAGTGGATTCAGCAAGCACCATCGACTCTTCAAAACGCGTGTCAATTTGAGACAACAGGGCCTTCATTGCGGGTACACGACCTGAGTCAGGATGACCTAAGAGATATCCTTCAACCTGCCGGCGCAAATTGGATAATGTTTCAATCACATCCAATTCATCGTCTTTCCTTCCTTGCAAGACATTCTGATAACTATCTAATGCATCAATTACTTTTTGGTAACTGTCACCACGAATTTTACCCGCAATGGATGCAGCTTCCTGGAACTCACTCACCGACATCAATGCTGGCACCGGCCTCCAAACGCCATTCACTTTCTTAGTAAGAATTCGGGTATGTCCTTGATGATGAGATATAATCTGATCTTCAATGAAATATAACTCATCAGGTAATTGCGCATAATTGTCATAATTAGCAAGAATAAAACGTTCAACTGCTTTAAGCAGATTATTACTGGTAGTATTTGTTACAATAATTCTCTTAGATTCATTACCATTACCAGGCCATGAACGCACCTCAAATCCTTCATTACTCTTTTGCAATAATAAGTTACGTTCTGTACGTAATCCATAAAACGGCAATGCTCGATTCAGCATACTGTCGACAGCACTGAGATTAATATCAAGATCAACAATGGTATCGGCTTTATAGCCATTAGGGTTAACCTCCAGCCGTTTTTTCTGTTCTTTAATAGTCAAAGTATCAAAGCGCGCCTGCACAGCAATACCCGACTCTGTTAAGTTACGGCCAATAGCTTCTGTAGGTAGCCCTGCATATTCACTTGCCGGCTTATCTAGCAATCGAATTTCACCCACCAATCCTTCACGTTGCAATTTACGCAATACAGGTAATTCAACATTCCAGAAATAGTTACCAAGACGTAAGCCCCCCTCAGAGATCAAATAAACATCACCACGCGATCCTGCGGCATAAACGGAACTCCAGAAACCAGTATTGCTATACGTAGCAGCATCAATTGCCGCTCTTAGCGCTTTATGCTCATTATTTTCCGGATCGGCGAGGTACATAATTCCCCAGCGCATGAGTTGCTGATTGAGTTGAATCGCAAAAGCATTTCCTTGCACATCAACATCGTAAACAATTTTCTTACCATCCGGTTGTGCTGCCTCAAGAACATCTCGATGACTTCTAAAACTCTTTCCAGACCAGAATGAAACAATACTTTTGTCATCGCGGGCAGGTTCAAAGCTATAATCATAGCTGTCTAGTTTTGCAATAAACTCAACTCGTTTATTCCAGTCATAATCCAGAGTAGCGTCAACAAACAGTTTCGCTAAAGATGCGGCTTCACCCTCAGGTACTTTGTTTTTGGCATTGGTATTTCTGAGATACCTTTCAATAAAAGTCACTATCCGTTGCCTAGTTTTATCAGAAATATCTGCATTAACACGTTTAAATCCGGGAACAGGAATATATCCGTCCGGCGCATTGCCATTATCAAGCCAACGGTAGATGTGGGCGACTTTTTGTGCACGACTGAGTACGGAAGAACCGCTCTCCCTTTTTTTGCTTCCAGCCAATCCTTCCAGATTAATCCCAGAAACTATCGGCGCTTTTCTGATGAGTTCACGCGTCTCATGTAAAGGAGGTACCACAATGCTGTCAGATTGTGTTTCAACAGACTGCGGAATAAACGAAACGCCGGTATTTTTCGCACGAATTCCCGCATTGATCTGCAACCGGTTAACAGCTTGTTTAGCATTCTCTAACGCTTGCAATTCTTCTTCGGTCAACCCTTGATAATATCTGTTTCTCGCTTCTGGCATCAATTCAGGATCAATATGGCTGCCGGTTTCTCCCGCTCCTGTTGACTCATAGGCTTTTTCTCCGGACAAGCCGCTGCCACTTGCACCAATGCGAGCAGGTTTGGAATCACGCAGTTTCGCCCCTTTAGCATCAGCTTGGGTCTGAGTTGCTTTACTTTCCGCCGACGCGGTCTCACGCTTACCGCGGCTTTCTGCATTCTGATACGCAATATTAGCGTTATCCTTCGCCTTTTCTGCCTGCTGCTGCTGTGAAAGTGCTTCTTCTTTTCTCTGATCTGCTTTGAATTGCGCGTCTACACCATCAAGCATCGCCTTATCACGATTTTGTTTACCTTTTTCGGCGCCTGCTTCTGATCGCGCCACAGCCTCTTTTACTTTTTGCTGTGTATTAAGAGTATCCCGATGTATATCCGTCAGCCGTTTTTCTAATGTCGGCTTGATATCATCCAACCGCTTCTGGATCTCCTCAGCGATTCCACCCGCGTAGTCGAGATAGTGGTTATCTAACTCACGGCTATTATCAGTCTGATCTTTAAGTTGTTTAAACCTGTCAGCGATTAAAGTCAGCTCTTCAGTCACTACCTGAGCTTCTTCTTTTATCGCATCGCTTTGCACTTGCCCATTCCGGTTAAGCGCTTCCTGATCCGTTGATTCCAATTGAGATTGCGATTTTTCAATCGCTGCCAGTTGTTTTTCTTTTTCTTGCTCCAGGAACTGGCGATCTTTTTCGGCTTTTTCTTTATCACTTAACGCATTTTTGGCCGCTTGGTCTTGCTTAGCATGTTCAGTAATAATTTTAGCTGGCAATCTACCTACAGATTTTGCAACAACGTTATCTAAAATATAACCAATACCATTATTATCACCGATACCTTTAAATTCGATGCGGTTAGTACCTGCTTTGGCGATTAATTCCAGTGTTTTACTTTGCCATGCAGTATCACCATTAGTAATGGTAAATTGACTTTCACCATTCCAAATAACTTCCATACCTTCATTAGAACTAACAATATTTGCACGTTTCGCAAAATCAAAGCTCAGTGAAATAACTTCACCTTCAAATCGGTTTTTCAGATCCTGGTAAATAATGGTACTGATATCCACATCAAGTTCACTAACTCGCTTTCCATGACCAGCATTATTAAGGCCGTAAGCATTCGCCGGATTATATACCTCAACACCATGAGTTGACTGCCAACCTTGATTACCTTGTTCAAAGTCACCATTGACGATCAGATTTTCGTTCCGATCTGATACCGATCGCGTTTTTCGATTCAACGAACTTGCTAAAGAACTTTCTATTGAGCCAATATCAGGCACTTCTACCGCTGTTACAGAGCTACTTAGACGACCGCTTAAATCCGAACCAACTTGATCAATTTCATCTATCTTAAAACCATCAATGGCAGAAACTTCGGTTAAATTAATTGCACCTCTGCCCTTGTGAGTGCCTGACGTGTTAGCCTCATCCCCATGCACCAGATAGTTAATCGCCTGACTGCCTACCACACCGAGTACAGTTTGTTTGATATTGTCGAAAAAAGAGGCAAGTTTGTTGCTTTCTGTATTACTCGATGCAACAGCCAAGCTGTAAAAATCACCATCACCAATCTTAATCGCTACGTTATTGCGTGCATAAGAGGCATTAACGTATAAGCCATGACCAACCTGGATATTAGCGTTACTTTGGCCTTTCATTACCACAACATTGGAGCCGTGACCAACGTTGGTATTAACATTGTACTTACCCCACGCCACGTTAACCGAAACACCATCACCCACATGGGTGTTAATGTTTGCATCACCATGAGCAGCGGTTACATTTAAGCCATTGCCTACTGTCGTGGTAACGTTAGCTTTACCTTTTGCCGCCGTCACCTGCATACCGTCACCTACTTTGGTGACGATATTACCTTCGCTCCATAAGGCGTTAAAACTGTCTCCCTTACCCACCTGAGTGACAATGTTAGCCCTACCTTTAGCCAGCACCACATTGCGCCCGTCACCAACTTTAGTGATAACGTCGGCTTCGCCCCAGGCACCGGTGTAATCATCACCGTTACCCACATGGGTGATAATGTTGACATCCCCCTGAACCACCGTGACTTCTTGTCCAGTCCCCACTTTAGTGATGAGGTTGGCTTTACCTTTCGCGAAGTTGTAACGGTCGCCATTTCCCACTTGGGTCAGGATATTCGCCTCACCCCAAGCGGCATTTACGCCGGTACCATTACCAACCTTCGTGATGATATTGGCTTTACCTTTGGCGAAACCCACCGTCGTGCCCTCGCCAACATGAGTCATCACGTTACCCACATCGGAAGTAAGCAGACCGACTGTAGGACCGTCTCCTATTTTGGTCAGAATATTGCCTTTGCCAAACAGGATACCTGCGGTTGTCGAGTCCCCGACATGCGTAATAACGTCCGCTTTCGCCGATGCGACAACACCCATAAAATCATTACCCACTTTAGTGACAATATTGGCCTCACCCAGCGCTAAAACTCCCGTTAAACCATTACCCACATGTGTCATGATATTAGCTTTGCCAAACATTGCCGCCAGTGTTGTGCCATCACCGACTTTGGTCATGACGTTCAATTCACCGGCAAACAAACCGATACTGGCGCCATCACCCACATGCGAATAGATATTAGCTTTCCCTATCATTAAGGCAGCAGTCAGATCATTACCGACCTTGGTCAACACATTGGCGCCACCAATCATGGCCGCAAAGGTATTGCCATCCCCCACATGGGTAAAGATATTGGCCTTACCGGTCATCGCCGCCAAGGTCATGCCATTACCCACTTTCGTTGCGATATTGCCCTTTGCCAGCATCAGAGCAACACTTGCGCCATCCCCAATATGAGTAAACACATTGCCTGCGGCTACCATCAATGCCAGCGCATTACCGTCACCCACTTTGGTAAAGACGTTCACCGCACCACCCATTAACGTCCAGGCATCCCCTTTGCCAACATGGGTAAACAGGTTGCCCGCGCCAATTATGGCCGCAATTGATGTCCCCTCCCCAACTTTGGTGAAGACATTTCCTGCCGCAGCCATCACGCCCAATGTCAAACCGTCGCCAACATGGGTCAACACGCTGCCAATGCCAAACATGATGCCGGTCATGTCCCCCTTTCCGACTTTGGTCAAAACATTAGCGCCACCGAGCATAACGCCCGTGGTATTACCATCACCGATATGCGTGAGAACGTTCGTACCACCGCCCATTACCGCCAGCGCATTGCCTTTCCCTTTCTTGGTAAAGATGTTGGCTCCGCCCAACGCAATGATGGTGGTGTCGGCAATTTCGGTCTCATCACTGAGATGGGTGATAATATTGGCGCCACCGAACATACCGGAAACTAGATCTCCCGCACCGAGCTTAGTGAGCACGTTAGCACCGCCCAAAAGTACGGAGGAGATATCCCCTGTTCCCGCCTGGGTGATGACGTTAAAACCGCCCACACCGGACCAGCTCCCATTGCCATTACCAATTTGGGTATGAGTGTTGTACCCGCCCAACATCAGCACCCGGCTGTTACCGCCACCTTTATGGATCGAGATATTGCCATAAGCCAAAAGATGAGCCAGATATCGCCCATCCCCAACGCGCACAAGAACATTTGCTGCACCGCCGGCATAAATATCCATTTCGCCATGCTGGCTTTGGTGAACCAGAACATTGGCTAAACCCGCACCATGAAATGTCAGATCACCCTTTTCACCACTTTTTACAATGACGTTAGCTGCACCAGCACCATCAAAATTCGTATCACCGAATTTTGAGCCGTGCAAAATGACATTCGCCGCCCCAGCCCCCTTAAAATTAACATTTCCCCGCGCGACATTAGATTTAATAACATTTCCACCACCCACACCGCTAAAATTCACGTAACCGCTGCTTGTGGATGACTTTACCAGGTCTTGCTGACTATATTCTTCACTATGTACTAATCGATGGGAGGTACGGCGCACCGTCTTAACGTTATATTGAAGCTGGCTTAACGTGTAACCGGGACCAATAGAGGTATATCCGTTAGCATAGGAAAACACTTCATTAGCCAAATTACGTGTATGATTGCCTGCTTTGTACCATGCTATTGCTTTGTATTTCAGTTGCCTTGTATCAGGATCGTTTTTCAACTGAACTTCAACGATTTTGGTATACCGCCCCATTACCTTGGCATACACATAAGTATTGAGCTTCCGGTTCGATTTGACTGCGGAAACATCGACTTTTCGACCATCAGAGAAGATCGCATATCCCCCCATTTTGGCATCACCTAGCGAGATATCCTCTGCTTTAATCACCATGCCACCCGCATAGGTTACCCACTTATCTATTAATAGGCTTTCCTCAATAACATGAATCTTAATGGGTTGCTGATGCTCAAAGATCAAACTGGAGAGACGGTAAGCGCCATTAGCGTTTACCGCGACAAATCCATTGCCTGACGAAATTTCTTTCACAGCAAGATTTTTAAGGTGGTTACCTGCTTTATACCAAGAAGTGGCATGATAACCGAGTCTACCTGTGGTGGGATTATTTTGAAGCTGGACTTTGCTGATTTTAGTGTACGTTTTGTCAGCAAACGCAAAAAGATAGGTATCCGGTTCGATGGTTGATTTAATACCTGTAACTTGATGGGACTCTTGGATCCAGCTTCCTCCCATCGTTGCCTTCGTTAATACGATCTCTTCGACTTTAGCAAATTCCAGTGTTTCACCATAGAAATCGCTATTCGTACCTAATCTGGTGATTTCATTGTAAGCACCACCACCGGAGAAATTAATATTGCCATGTGCGACATCAGAATAAAGTTTGTTATAACCTCCCACACCTTCAAAAGTAATATCACCACGCGTTTGTTCATACCCATCTTTATTTTGGCGTACACGCTCAATTCGATTCGATGCCCCCGCACCACGTAAAATAATATTACCTTCTTTACCTTTACGTATGATGTAATTATCAGCACCTGCCCCACTAAATGTAACGTTACCGCTTTCTACTCGTGAACTGATACTGTTTGCAGCGCCTGCGCCATTAAAAGTCACATTTCCCTGTGAACCTTGATAATGGTTAAACCAAGTATGGTCAATGTTATTGTATGCCCCTACACCGGCAAAATCTAAATCTCCCCGGTTAGCTTCATGCCATAACTTATTGTATCCACCAGCCCCTTTAAAACTTGTATCACCAGACAAACCTTTACGAACTAGTTTGTTATAGCCAGCAGCACCCGAATAATTTAAATTTCCCTTTTCACCGGTGTGATCAATAAAAGCCGCACCGGCTGCACCCGCAAATGACAGACTGCCATTTCCCGTTTTACGAATGCCGGTGTAACCTGAAGCTCCCTTTACCGAAAGGTCGCCATCGGTATGGTATACATCGACTTTAAATGAACCAACAGTAACATCATCATTTCCGCCATAAGCATAAACATCACCACCAACACCAATTGCAGTAATATTATTACCATCATTATCGTCGTAATACTTTCCAGTAAAGAAATACTCTGTACTTCTATTCGATGATTTCCCCATCTTTACCTCCAAAGGGTACTCCCGCTAACATCAGGCGGGAGGGGAATTTGGATGGGCTTAAAAAGCCCGTAGAATCATCAGCCACGCTGATGTTGAATGTATTGTTTCACTATTGAGTAAATTTGAGTGCCAGGTATGTGGATATACCGCGAACGCAGATGTAAACGGCGCTCGTAACATTTTAGCGGCAGGGCATGCCGTGCTTGCCTGTGGAGGGACGGTGCTGTCAGGCCGCCCGTTGAAGCAGGAACCAGACGCAAAGCGATCAGCCATCGCCCACTAACGGGGATCCCCCTCTTGAGTCACGAAGTGCGAAAGTGGGGGAGGATGTCAATAGAAAGCCTTTAAATAATAATATAGAAATTAAACAAAGAACCACTGCACCTGACGAATACAGCGGTTATTTTGAACATCCAGTTTTCCACGGACAGTACAAGCTTTCTGGCCTTTCCACGGCAAAAATACACGGCGGCGCAAATCTCTGGCAATTTCACGCCCATGACCAAAAGGAGCAATCATTTCGGGAAAAAAGATATGTGGACCTGATCGCCAGTCTGTATGGGTAAGCTCTCTTTCTCCAGAAAGAATCTCTTCCCGATTTTGTTCAGATAAAAAAGCCCAATTACAAAAAGCAATTGGGTGCCCTTGTTCATCTGCATAGTAGCAAAACTGATTCAGTTCAAACGCAGGCAAGATTCGCTGTTGCCACTCGGACACCAGATATCTTCGATGCAGAGGAGAATATTGGCTCAGCAGCATCACTCCTCCGATCATTGCCTGAATTTCTGCGGCATTCAGTTTCGCTGGTTGATGTATAATCGCCATGCGTTACCTAACCGCCAAGTGTTATTTTACGTTTTTAGATGGGCGTTTCTTAGAATTAGCAGGTTCTTCCACCATAGATTCTGATGCTGTTTGCTCTTCTGTGACTTGCGGAGCAGGTAAAAACCCTGCCGTGACCAGTTTATCAAATTCAGCCGCCATACGTGGATCTTCCAACATATTTTTAACCATTGAAACCATATACATGAATCCCGATGCAGGCATATGGATGACTTGCTTTAATTCAAGTTCATTATCATTTTCTGCCATTATTCCATTCGCCATCCGGTTTTGTTCCTGACCAACGAAATAAAGAGAAAAAACGCCCTTGTTATAATTGACACTAGAGATAGTTTGTACGAATTTTTCAGACATACTTTTATTTACCAAATAATAAACGATTTATCAACAAAATTAAACAACATTTCCAACAATTAAAATTTAATTTAAAAATGTCCTGAATTTATATATCCATAATGCTTGATGGGTGAGTGAATCAATAAAATAATATAGAGCAAAAACTCAAAATCAATATTTTATACATAAAAAGTCTCTTTACCCCCCATATATAGTCCTATTTACCCACACTGTTACCGACAGCAAATATAAGATAATTAAGTGACATTAAATTACAACATAACAAACAGGTAACATAACAATCTGTTTCTATCAATATATTATGCAAATATTGTTTATACAAATTCTAAAGACATTTATTCATGAATGAGATTGAGAAATTAACCCTATCATCATTAAAATTAATACTGATGATCTACAATGGCAAGAACAATATCAGTGATATTGATAACTTAAAAAATTCTAATTGTTACCGTACTTATATAAAGGATATAGAGAAAAAATTTAACTTATCTCTTGTAAATAAGCACTCCGTCAGAAAGAAATATCATGACATACCGTTACCTGCAATCTTGTTTGATAATAATGGCCTGCCTTTTGTTTTAGCCAAATCGAACAAAGATAATTCACTCATTCAGAAAGTGAATGAAGAAACCCCAGAAGTGTGGTCTACAGAAAAACTAATGGAAGAGTGGAATGGGAAATGGATTAAAGTAAAACAAAAACAAACTAAATTTGACATCAGCTGGTTTATTCCAGAATTTCTGGCACAAAAGAAAAACCTGGGTGAAGTATTGTTATTTTCTTTTGTACTGCAAATTCTTGCCCTAATTTCACCATTAGTTATTCAGGTAGTTATGGATAAGGTCTTAATCCATCAGGCATTATCAACCCTTGATGTATTAGTCTTTGGCTTAATTATCGCGGGCATAATAGAGGTGATTTTACGTGGGTTACGTGAATACCAATACGCTCATACCGCCAACCGTATCGATATCAAACTGGGATTAAAACTGGTCAGGCATCTGTTCGGTCTGCCTTTACTCTTTTTTAAATCCCGTCAGGTGGGTGCGATTGTCACACGGGTTCGTGAACTGGATACCGTCAGGGAGTTTCTGACCGGCTCGATGTTTACTTTATCCGTCGATGTCCTGTTTATGTTTGTTTTTATCTATGTGATGAGCCTGTTATCCAGCACACTTACCTGGGTTTTTATCGCCACTATCCCTTTTTATGTCATTCTGGCGTGGTGGCTGACTCCCCGTATGGAGAAGGCCGTTGAAGAGCAGTTCACTCATGCAGCGATAAATACCTCTTTTCTGACTGAAACTGTTTCCGGCTCTGAAACCCTTAAAAGCCTGGCAGTAGAACCGAGATTCATTCGCCGCTGGGATAGCCAGACTGAGAAGATGGTCAAGACCAGTTATGCAGTACAGCAATTGAATAATCGCTCAAACCATATTGTCATGCTACTGCAAAAAGTTACTAATGCCGCGATTCTCTGGTTAGGTGCGTCGGAGGTTTTATCACTGCAAATAACCATCGGTCAGTTGATCGCCTTCAATATGATGGTCAATCACACTTCCCAGCCATTAGCCAGGCTGGTGGAGCTGTGGGGACAATTCATTAGAACACGGGTAGCCGTAGATAAATTAGGAGATATGTTAAATCTGCCCACCGAGCAGCAATCCGGCCAGCAACAGGTAACGCTGCATGGTGCAGTTTCATTTAACAATATTGTCTTTCGCTATCAACCTAATATTCCGCTAACTATCAAAGGACTGACCCTTGATATCAGAGCCGGAGAAACCATTGGTATTGTGGGTACTTCCGGTTCCGGGAAAAGCACGCTAGCACGTTTATTACTCCGCCTTTATACCCCGGAAACAGGCACAATCACCATAGACGGTATTCCATTGCAAAACATAGGTATCGAAACACTCAGACAACAAGTTGGTGTCGTTCTGCAAGAAAATTTCTTATTTAACAAAACAGTATATGAAAATATCGCTCAGTCGAAACCCGATACCAGCCTAGAGTCGGTGATTAAAGTCGCCAAACTGGCAGGCGCTCATGAATTTATTCTCAGGCTGCCGATGGGATATGACACAACCATCGCAGAAGGCGGGCACTCTTTGTCTGGTGGTCAGCGTCAGCGGCTTGCTATTGCCCGGACTCTCCTTGCTGGCCCCAAAATCCTCATTCTTGATGAAGCAACTAGTGCGCTTGATGACGAATCACAATCACGCATTCAATCAAATATGGCAGAAATTGCCCGGGGCAGAACCGTTATCACTATCGCACACCGGCTTTCAACCGTGCGTCATTGTGATCGCATTATTGTGCTTAATCAGGGGGAAATTATCGAACAAGGCTCTCACGATCAGTTGCTTAACCACGGCAAACAGTACCGGAAGCTCTGGCGATTACAACAGGAATTAAAACAGGAGGTGCCTTGCCATGATTAAGGCGTTTAAGGATAAAATAAAATCACGGCTGCGCTATCGCCCACAGCACTATGACTTTTTACCGACACATTTAGCGTTATCACAACGCCCACCGTCACCTTTCGCCCGCTACACTGCGATAACGCTCAGTGTCGGTATCATCATAGCCTTACTCTGGGCCTATCTGGGTAAGTTGGATGTTCAGGCAACCGCAACCGGTCGCCTGATTGTCTCTGGTCGTTCTCAGATAATTCAGGCATACGAACAGAGCCGGGTGACCGCTATCCATGTCCAGAATGGGCAGCGGGTAGAGAAAAACACCCCACTTCTGACACTCAACACACTCGGTGTTAACCAAGATATCACCCGGTTATTAAAACAGATCGAATATCAAGCCCACGAAAAAATTCGTTATCAGGCTTTGACAGAAAGACAGGAACCAACAGAACAAGAACTGTTTCAGTCTTTGCCGGCATCTCAGCAAACACAAGTTGCTGAAAACTATTCCCGTGAGAAAAGAGAATATGACGCTGTTGTAACAAATCTGAAAGCAGAGATGAACGTGAATCTCTCTTCTCAACAATCACGAAAAAGCGATCTCAATGCGCTCACTAAGCTCCGGCAAAATATTAGCCAGCGTTTAAAAGCACGTCAGACCTTAAGTCAAAAACAAGTGATCAGTAAAGTTGAATATCTTGAACAGGAAAAAGAGTTTCTGGAAACAGAACGCCTGATTGCCCAACAAAATGCGGAGCTTCATGTTCTGCAATCGCAATATATTAGCCTGGAAGAACGTTTAAACAGTCTGAAAACACAAAAAGAACGCGAATGGTTTGATAAAAGAAAACAGGCCGAAGTTCAATTAGTCGTTTTAGAGCAAGAGCTTGCAAAAGCTCAGGTACGAGAACAACTTGAAGTCATTCGCTCACCCGTCACAGGAACAGTTCAACAACTCAGCGTCCATACATTAGGTGCAGTATTGCAACCGGCTCAAAACTTGATGGTGATCGTTCCTGATGACAATGTGCAACTGGCGGAAGTGCAAATTTTGAACAAAGACGCCGGATTTGTTTATTCGGGGCAGCAAGTCACTATTAAGGTTGATGCCTTCCCATATACACGTTACGGCACTATCGACGGCGAACTGTTGAGCATATCCAGAGATTCAACCACAGATGAACAGTTAGGATTGGTCTTTCCCGCTCAAGTCAGTCTTAAACGTAATAGCATTGCCATAGACGATACCCAGGTTGAAATTACCCCGGGTATGTCCATTGTCGCCGAAATAAAAACTGATCAACGCCGTGTTATCGATTATCTCCTGAGCCCTATCAGAGAATATCAATCTGAAGCATTGAGGGAGAAATAATCGTGAACCTATTATCTTCTTCTGCTACTGATTCCAGTAACGACACTCATAATCAGGCGCTGAATTGCATCGTCTATGTGGGGAAACAATTTCATAAGTCAGCCACTATCAATCAACTTCAACACAGCCTGGGTTTTGACTCCTTATATCTGAGTGATTTACAGCTGCGTGAAGCCGCCAACGCGATTGGGCTGCACAGTAAAATTGATCGGTTAACCGCCAATACAGCACCGACGCTGCCCTTACCGGCATTGATCGAATTGGGACAACAGTGGTGGGTACTTATTGAAGTCGATAATGACAATATTACCGTTCTCGATCCTGCGACTGAACAAACACAATTGCTTTCCTTATCTACATCTACTGGTAATAAAGAGAATGTATATAAGATTCTTTTAATCGCAGATCAGGAATTAACTAAGAAACATGTCAAATTCGGCTTGAGCTGGTTTTATCCCTCAATTTTCCGGCAAAAAAGTCAGATAAGAGATCTGTTTTTGTTTGCCATCGTTCTCCAGTTATTTGCACTGGTTAGCCCGATCCTGTTTGAAAACATCATCGACAAAGTCTTGGTAGGTCGAAGTTTATCCAGCCTGCATGTATTAGGTATAGCTATGCTGGCGATCGCCCTTGCCGAGCCTTTGTATAGTTTTATGCGCAATACCGTATTTGGGCACATGGCAAGCCAGATAAATTCTGAGCTCTCCGGGCGACTGTATCGTCATCTGGCAGGATTGCCGCTGCAATATTTTAAGCAACGGCAAACAGGGCAGATTATTGCCAGAGTCAGAGAGATGTCTCAAATCCGCCAGTTTCTGACAGGTTCTACCCTGATGCTGTTGCTGGATTTAATTTTCGTCATCATGTTTATTGGCATCATGTTTTATTATGCCTGGATACTAACCTGGATTGTTATTGGCTCACTTTTTGTTTACTTCGTATTCTGGGTCGCCGCCGGGCCGATTATTCGCCGCAAAGTAGAAGCAGAATATGAAACCGATGCAAATGCAACAAGCTTTCTAACCGAAGCCGTCACCGGAATTGAAACCATCAAAACCACCGCCACTGAAAACCGTTTCTTACATCAGTGGCAACGTATTCTCAGCCAACAGTTGACTAAAAGCTTCGCGGCACAGAAAAGTGGTTTAATCGCAGGACAGGGAATCGATTTTGTCCAGAAATTTACCGCCGCGATCCTCCTATGGTGGGGAGTGACAGAAGTCTTACGCGGTGAACTGACTCCGGGGCAACTTATCGCCTTCAATATGCTAGCCGGACACGTCACGCAGCCTATCCTCCGGCTCGCACAGGTTTGGCAGGATTTTCAGCATACGTTAATCGCCTTGAAACGTGTGGGGGATATTCTTGATGAGCCAATGGAAAACAGTAAACAGGGATTGGCTTCTGTACCTGAGCTGGAAGGCCGGATTGAATTCAAAAATATTCGCTTCCGCTACCATGACGACACACCGGAAGTTCTGGCGAACTTATCGTTATTGATAAAATCGGGTCAATTTATTGGTATAACTGGACCATCCGGTTCAGGTAAAAGTACTCTCACCCGTTTGCTACAAAGGCTGTACGTACCTCAACATGGACAAGTTTTGATTGATAACATGGATTTAGCTATTGCTGATCCCGTCTCTTTACGCCGCAATATGAGTGTTGTACTCCAGGAAAGCATCCTGTTTTCTGGCAGCATCACCGATAACATTCGGCTGTGTAAGCCCAACGCAACAGACGAGGAAGTCTATCGTGCCGCTGAGTTAGCCGGGGCCATTGAATTTATTCAATCCCTTCCTCACGGTTTTGCGCATCCAGTTGGAGAAAAAGGAGCAAATCTTTCTGGTGGTCAAAGACAGAGAATCGCATTAGCGAGGGCGCTCCTGGTTAACCCAACTATTCTGATCCTTGATGAAGCCACCTCAGCATTGGACTATGAATCCGAAGCGGCAATCATGGCAAATATGGACGAAATATGCCGTAACAGAACAGTTATCAGCATTGCTCACAGACTCAATACAATTCGCCACGCGGATAAAATTTGTGTGTTAGATCAGGGACAAATTGTCGAATTTGGCTCGCATGACCAATTGCTCCAGCAAGGCAGCTTATACGCGCATCTGTGGCATCAACAAGTTGGCGAAAACTAAATAACAATTCAGCCAATCCTTAACAGAGACGGAATAAGTTTTGGCTGAAACTATTTCTTATTTTACTTATTTGTTCAAAAAAATATCTCAATGTAATTAAATTATTTAAATTGTTACAATAAGTTATTAAGATGTTAGACAATGAAATATCTTGATACATCTTAATTTTTAAGTTGGAGAATTCTTATGGACAGGAACCCAGTTTCTTTAAGCGTGTTAGTATTTTCAGGAGGATCTCTAACTTCTATTACTGGCCCAATAGAAATTTTAACCATTGCTGCTCGTTTAGCTAGCGCGCCGGAGCCAGAAATCAATATTGTCACACAGGATAATCAGGATGCTGTCGGACTGGGCGGTATTCGGCTAAAACCCAATAAACTGATAGGAGAGATTAAACAAACAGATATTATCCTGGTGGGTTCAATTGGGGTCCCTTATTGCGATTTCGATTTTTGTACCCAAGAAACCTTGGATTGGCTTCAAATGATGGAAGAAAAAAATATCCCTATCGTTTCCGTTAGTACAGGTTCTTTTGTACTGGCTAAAGCTAATTTACTCAATAACCGCAAAGCCACCACACACTGGCTATTTACCAACTTATTTAAGGACATGTTTCCGCAAGTACAATTACATTCAGAAATAAAAGTCACCAGCGATAACAACATTTTTTGTACTTCCGGCACCTATGAATACAATGATGTGATGATGCATATTATTGAACAGATATATGGTCAAAATACCAGAGAAGCCTGTAGCCAACTGATATTTGGTGATCTAAAAGGGGTCCCGCCGCATACTCTGGCAAGTTTTGTACCATACCGCCAGCATTCAGACACATTAATCCACAAACTACAGGATTGGATGCATTCTACTCCATCAGACATATTATCGGTCAGCGATTTGGCAGATAAAATTCATTTGTGTGAAAGGCAGATGAAGCGGCGCTTTAAAACAGCGACCGGCCAGACACCGATTCAATATATCCAGCAAATTCGGTTATCCCTGGCAAAATACTGCTTAGAAAAATCGAATAAGACTATAGAAGAAATCAGCCATGAAGTTGGCTATGAAGATACTCGCTACTTTAGAGAGTTATTTAAGAAATTGAATGGATTAACACCAATCGAGTACCGCAGAAAATACCAGTACCGTTAAAATCGGAACGCAATGGACATCCTTTACGAATAAACAGTGACACGGCTTTTTATCTTTGTCAGGCAGTAGCGATACACGGGAAGCTGGGGTATCATGGCGTGCTATATTTTATGGTATACGCCCTTTAGTAGTTGAATTTATGGCAAAAGAACAAATGGATCGCACTACTCTGGATTTGTTCGCAAATGAACGCAGACCGGGGCGCCCAAAAACCAACCCACTTTCCAGGGATGAACAGCTCAGAGTCAATAAACGTAACCAGCTTCGCCGTGATAAGGTGCGTGGTCTGCGTCGTGTGGAATTGAAAATAAATGCTGACGCAGTCGATGCGCTGAACTTTCTTGCGCAGCAACGCAATATCAGCCGCAGTGAACTCATTGAGCAAATTTTGCTGGCCCAGTTAGCAGAAAGTGATATCACTGCCTGATAGCATTGAAGGCACGAAATCACACAAATTTGACAGAATTGTCCTTGCTGTTTGGTCAGAATAGGATTTTATTTTTTTATTAATACAATCAGAATTTTTCTGCTGATTTTAACATTTTACACATACATCTCAAACGGAAATACACGAATAAAACAAGAGGTTATATAATTTTATGGCAATTATAGGTATATTCTTTGGTAGCGATACCGGCAACACAGAAAATATTGCCAAAAAAATCCAGAAAATTCTGGGTTCCGATGTTGCTGAAGTCCACGATATTGCCAAGAGCAGTAAAGAAGATATCGAACAGTTCGATATTCTGCTGCTCGGCATCCCCACCTGGTACTACGGAGAAGCTCAGTGTGACTGGGATGATTTCTTCCCTACTCTAGAAGAGATCGATTTTGACGGGAAGCTGGTTGCTCTTTTCGGTTGCGGCGATCAGGAAGATTACGCGGAATATTTCTGTGATGCGATGGGAACTATCCGTGACATTATTGAACCCCGTGGAGCAATTATTGTTGGTCACTGGCCAACGGCGGGTTATCACTTTGAAGAATCAAAAGGTCTGGCTGATGATGACCATTTTATTGGGCTGGCTATTGATGAAGACCGCCAACCAGAATTAACCGAAGAACGCGTTAATTCCTGGGCTAAACAGATCTACGAAGAGATGAGTCTGGCGGAAATTATTGCCGGATAGGAATTTACCCCGATAGGCGTATATTGTTGCAGACCATTCCTTATCAATAGTGAATACGCAGTAGGTGAGTAGTCATTCGCTTTGCTCACACTGTGGTATCGCTTTTGTCAACACTCTGCTCATATCCGCTCTTTTTATTACGAAAAATGGCAAAAAAACAACCTAAACATTATAAATAGTAAGGTTATTCCTGCGTTTTACAAATGATTATTCTGGCAAAATGTGTAATGATAGTTAAGGTTAACGTGGTTTTCATTTCCACTAGCCATGCCTATAATCATAATCTGATAACTAACTGGTACTTTTTGAAGTATCGCTAAGTTCACTTTACTGAGTAACAGGACTGAATCCGCATGACCGACAACAATAAGGCATTAAAAGATGCTGGACTTAAAGTAACACTTCCACGATTGAAAATACTGGAAGTGTTACAGGATCCTGAATACCACCACGTCAGTGCGGAAGATCTCTATAAGAAACTGATTGATAACGGTGAAGAGATTGGCCTCGCTACTGTCTATCGCGTGTTGAATCAGTTTGATGATGCCGGCATTGTCACCCGTCATAATTTTGAAGGTGGCAAATCGGTTTTTGAACTCACTCAACAACACCACCACGACCATTTGATCTGTCTGGATTGCGGTAAAGTCATTGAATTCAGTGACAAACAGATCGAAAAACGCCAAAAGAATATCGCTGAACGTTATGGGATTAAACTCTCAAACCACAGTCTTTATTTATATGGTCATTGCTCCGCAGGTAATTGCCGCGAAGACAGTAGTGCACATGACGAGAAGTAATTCATTCCTGAGCCGATAATTTTTTATCTACCTAGAGAGGGAAACCCGTCAGGGTTCCCCTCTTGCTATAACATTATCATGCCTTTACATGATCAATCCGGCTGTAACGTTGACCATCCGGACTAACAGAACGGATCAACACATTACCTTTCACTTTCGGACGTTTATAATTGTCATAAATCTTCCAGCTACTACCGCCATCAGTTGAATACTGAATAACCAACCCTGGCAAAGCAATATTGGCTTTCAGAACACCGCGTTTTACCTTAGCTCCGGGTACCGGTAGACGGTAAGCAATTCCTGCTCTATCCAGTTTAACAAGCTCACGCTGCCCTATCAGGTTAGCGAACCGGGTCCAATCACGATTCAGTGCATTTATATCAACTTTATTCGTTTCTCCTCCCTTATATTCCTGACCTAGAACATTCATCAGGAAGGTCATAACGAGCTATAACATGTTTTTCCCGAAAGTCAGAGCCAAATGATTATCCTATCTCAATCTATTACGGGACACAGCCTAGTACTACAGCCGTACTTACTTTTTTCAACAGAAAAGACACTCATAGAAAAGCTTAATTCATGCGGTTTCTCAGAGTTGTGAGCATCAAGGAAAATGCAACTTTCTGGTATCTACGGCTGTAGTACTAAATAAGATTTCATAATTATGCTCCACTTCCAACCAACCCTTGAATACCAAAAAATACAGCCTTTTCATCTAAGCGATCCGTAAAATCAGTGAGATAGGCTACAGAACCAACATTGTTCAAAAAGAAAACAAAATTTAGAAAACTTCCCTTCAATACTTGATGAAAACGCTAGGCTACAACCAGATTTCTTTAAAGAAATGACAAAAAAATGCGGCAATGGACTTTTGTTTGATATATCAAATGCTGTAATTGCACAAGAAAACACGGGAACCCCATTTAAAGAATGGCTTGATATAGAAATAAACCATCTTCACATTGGTGGTTATGCAGAAACATCATTACGTCCTGGTTTCTTAGTTGACACTCATGCACATAGAATATCTAATCTTTCATTAGAGTATTTTAATAAATTAGAAACAGAGAGTAAGGGCAACCTTACATCACTATCTGTTGAAAGAGATGATAATTTTGTATTAGGAGACTGGATTAATGACATCGAATTATGCAGACAATAGAAATTGTTACTCTTATGTTGTAACTGGAGAGTCCGCATCAGAACTACCAAAAAACAAATCAGACTCTCTATCTAAACTCATGATCTATAATATAACTAGTATATTAAACAATCCTCTGAGCAGATCTAAAGCTGAAGTTTCTTTTGAAGAAGCAGAGGAATTTATACGTTGGGCAAACAAGAGGAAATATCATCTCGACTGGAGAATATTTTCATACTTTTTATCTTTCAGACATGAAAATAAAAAAAACCTTACAGATGAAATGATTAATGATTTATTAATCTTCTCAGCAAGCCAATGGACTTATTTTGATAAAAGCGACAAAGAAGAGGTAATAATATACTCCAAAATTAAAGAAGGATATAAGTTTATAGCAAAAAAGTCAAAAAAAGCGTCAATTGCGAGAAAATTATACATAGCCAAGATTGATATTATGGATGATGGATCTCATGATAGAAGAAAAGAAATTATATATATTTGACAAGGGTATTATATTGCCATCGATAACAATGTTTAAGAGTAGAATGCTAAACATGGCAATGCAACTCATTATTACCGCACTAATATATCAATTGTCTGCAAACAATGCTGGATTTTTTTTACTATCATCACAGTTGGTTCAGATATTTGTTGTTGCCTCATGTACCTTTTTCATAGGCATTAATATAAAATCAGACATTAAAAATAAAAACTACACTTACGAAAACTACACTTGGCTTTTAATAACAGCGACGATAATAGGTTTATTAATAACTCTAATATCTGGGATATCAATACATTATTACAGTGACCATGCAGTAACAAAAAGAACAGCATTGATACTATCAATCGGCATTATACCATTATGTATATATTCTGTTAACTGTGCAATTCTAGAGTCTACAAAACAAGAAAGGTACATGGTAAAAGTCAACTTATTCAGTATATTAACAAATTTATTCGCCTTGATTGCATTATACTTATTTACTGGTGATTTAATATTTTCTATTGCTCTTGCTATCAGTATTTCAAGAGTATATATGGCCATCTCATCTTCAATCCCATTAATAAAATTTATAAAATGGAAAAAAGTTGACTTGCCTTACATTAAGGATATTGTGAATATAGGAATAAACGAAGCTTTGACATCTACATCATTAGTAATATTGATGTCTATTTTAATAAGGTTTGTCTCAACATTAATTTCAAACATAGAATTATCAAAATTATTTGTTTACATGGGGATTATGAATTACCTATTTGTCACGGGCTTTTCTGCTGTTATTTCATTGGCTTCAAATTACAGAAATGGTGAGAACAATTTTTTAAATATCGCGATAGGTACCAACTTATTTTACCTTATTATCTTTTCAGCCACCTCACCATTAATTAGTTTGATGGTATTCAACACGCTAACAGAAACAATAAACATAATAACTTGTGCATTAGTTATATTCTTTGACTTGACTTCTGTATCTATTATTAACAGAATAAGGAGCAAATCACCAAACTCAAAATCTGTATATCTTAAAGTAATTCCTATTATTACCGTTCTTGTGGTCACCTCTACATTAATTAGTCCAACATCATTCGAGATCTTATTGACTTTTGTATGCAGTAATATATTATATACGCTAATTTCATTAATATGGTATCTGCTATGGAAAAAGAAATCTTTGTTTTTAGAGAAGTTAACGTAGAAGACGCAAATAATCTCATTGTTTTTTTTAACGATTTGGATAACACATCGGAATTTATGTTGCTTGAGCCGGAAGAAAGAAAAATAAGTATTGAAGAACAGGCAGATATAATAAAAGGATTCGGAAAAGACAGGCAAATGTTAATATGTGAAGATAGCAAAAACATTGTTGGATTTATTGTTGTATCTAGAGGGGTGTTCAATAGAAACAGGCATCTGGGTTCTATTGCTCTTGGCGTAAAAAAAGAATATAGAAATAAAGGCATAGCGAGGACCCTACTCGACAAAGCACAAGATTGGTCACGGAAAAATGGAGTTAATAGACTTGAGTTAACCGTTGCAATAAAAAATACATTGGCAATAAAGCTGTATTTGTCATCAGGTTTTATTTTTTCTGGCATCAGAACTAGCTCACTATTTATAAATGGTGAACTGACAGATGAATACTATATGACTAAAGGACTATCTGAACAGTGAGAAATTCCTGTGTAAATAGTATTTTCAAATCGTCGGGGGACGCCTACATTCGATGGGAGTCAACAGCGTTCTGAAAGGAACCCTAATGGGTTCCTTTTTGATGAGACAAAATCATGCCCTTACATGATCAATCCGGCTGTAACGTTGACCATCCGGACTAATAGAACGGATCAACACATTACCTTTCACTTTCGGACGTTTATAATTGTCATAAATCTTCCAGCTACTACCGCCATCAGTTGAATACTGAATAACCAACCCTGGCAAAGCAATATTGGCTTTCAGAACACCGCGTTTTACCTTAGCTCCGGGTACCGGTAGACGGTAAGCAATTCCTGCTCTATCCAGTTTGACAAGCTCACGCTGCCCTATCAGGTTAGCGAACCGGATCCAGTCACGATTCAGTGCATCTATATCAACTTTATTCGTTTCTCCTCCCTTATATTCCTGGCCTGGAACATAATCCTGCTCCCAACCAGCCCGGTGCCATGCTCGTTCTGCCAACGGTAATAAGCGAGGATAAAGCATATATTCCATCTGCTCATCAGTACGGACGGTTTCACTCCATACTTGCCCTGACAGCCCATAAGCGCCCGGCCACGGTTTGTCACTTTTCGCACGGAATGCATTACCATCACGGTCAACAGACGTTTCCGCATTTTGCGGCATATTATTTGGCGCAAAACTAAAGATCTTGGCTTCATCATTAAAACGGGTTGCCCAATAATATCCACGTTCCTGCGGATGAACTTCATATGGCATATCCAAATAAACATAATCCGGGTTGGATATAACCACTTCATAGCCCTTGTTCGCCCAATCATTGACTGAATCAAAGCCACCCCAGTAGAGAGTATCCCAGAAATTCACACCAACGCGTTTGGTCGCAAAATCTTTAGCGCTGTCAGCATGTTTCAGGCCATCCTGCCACGCCTGCATCTTCTCAATACCATTAGCATTCACAATTTTGCTCACTTCAATTGCAAAGTAGCTGGCAAGATGCTCAATATCTTTCACCACACCCTGCGCCACCCACTTCTGGCAAGCCTGGGACTTAGCCCACGGCTTATCTTCTATACTCTTATCAATAATGCCTTTACCCGGTACTATAGGACCATTCTTATCCTGAAACCCTTCTCCCAAACGAATATTCTTCGCTTCATCACCACCAAAATGCCAGGTCTCTAATGGCAAGCCCGCTTCTTTATGCATAGCGGCAATTTCGCCAATGACTTTCTTAACAAATCGTTTTGAAGAATCCATACATGGGTTCAAATAACTACGACGATCATAAAGCTGCACAGAAGTTGCTCTGGTGGTATCAGTTGGGTCCAGCAAGCGGTATTCATTCGCGCCTTTCACATTACCCTGATCCATCAACTTTTTATAACGAGCTTCCATAGAAACCACTGCGGCACGAGCATGAGCCGGCATGTCAATTTCGGGAATAACGTCAATATAGCGGGCTTTGGCATATTTCAAAATGTCGATGTAGTCCTGACGGCTGAAGAATCCACTCCCCATATTGTTGTTATCAGGGCCAGACCCCAGTTGTGGCAACAAGCATTTGGTTTCACTCAAATCATGACAACGCTGGCTACCGACTTCCGTTAGCTCAGGTAATCCCGGAATTTCCAAACGCCAGCCTTCATCATCACTCAGGTGGAAATGGAATTTATTCAGTTTGTAACTTGCCATTTGGTCAAGCAAACGCAGAACTGCCTGTTTACTGTGGAAATTACGCCCGACATCAAGGAGAACCCCACGATACTCAAAGCGCGGAGCATCTTTTACCATCAGAGTCGCAATCTTCGCGCTGCCATCAACAGGAATCAATGACAGTAGAGATTGAAGGCCGTAAAACACCCCAGATTGGTCAGAAGCAACAATTTGAGCGCCATTCTGGGTAATATTCAGGCGGTAAGCCCCTTTAACCTGCCATTCACCGGTAAAGTCTGAAGAGACAATCTGAGTCGCAACCAGATAGCCACTATTCTCTAATTTAATGCCTTGATCGGTAAAACGTTTTCTGACAAGAATAACCGCCTCGTCATTCAAACCGCCAAATTCCAGTCTTACACCCCCAGATAAATCAGCGTCTTCTGAATAAATCTGAACTTCTTTTGGCGTCGGGATTATTTGCCCACGTAATTTTTCTGACTCAACTTTTTTAACCTGCAAATTCTTCGCATAACGATTTTCAGGCGTCATCAGAATGTTGTTATCCGCGTTTGTACGTTTCCATTGATCACCGGTGAAAACAGATAAAAATTGGCTCAGATCTTCTGTATCCGTATTCACAAGGACTTTAGGTTTCGCATCGCCTGACGTTGCATACCAACGCGGCAAAAAGTCAGTGCTGTAAATCTGCCAGTACTCTCCGGTAATAGGTAGTTTTACCTGCTGATTCGCTTTAATACCGGTGAACTTCTCAGTTGGTTCCAGTTTATGTAAATCACCCGTGATACGCGTAATTTTAAACTGCTCATTATCGACACTCAGGACCTGGCGGATACTGTGGAAATAAATCGCCCAGTCAGATGAGTTAATGGCCTGATTACCATTGGTTAAAGTAATATCGACCCGATTGCAAGTGGCCCAATCCGCCCCCAATACCGCACAATTAACACCATGATCTCCAGCCTGATTATCAACAACCTTATAATTAACTTTCAATTGACTCAGTGAATCAACCAATTGCTGCGCTGTATTATTGGCATAGACAGACCCCATCAGGCCAACAGTCGCCGTAAGCGCCGCGAGTGTGCACAATTTAAATTTCTTCATTGTCACCTCTTTCAAACACAAATGTTATGTAAGGTAAGCCACTGCCCAGAAATATAAAAACAGCGGCAACAAGCCATTAGAAGACAATAAATGGCATGATGATGTTGAATTTAATCTCTTTCTCATCCCGAAAAATTCCAGGCAAATCCTTGAAAACACACACTCTGGTCATAGATTGGATTAGTGCTGATTTTTGTACTATGTGTAACCATAAAATTAATTACTTTTTAAGTAAAATAAATCACAACCAAAAATGCAAATCTATCCGTAAAATAAAAATTTAAATTGAAAAAGAAAATTAAAATCACCTGATCAACATATATACAGATTATTTTTCACATCACGAATTATCAATGGTAAAAAAGGGATTTTTTACAAAACATGACAAAGAACACATTACAAGAAAAATACATTAATAGTTATAAATCGAATTGATATTAAAACAAAAAACAATACAACCATAAAAACTTAACAATATAAAATACACATTAAAAAATAGATTTATTAATATAAATGTTTTTCAACTAAAATAGATGCAAAATTATTTATCAATGATAATATTTTAGAAACTATCCTAGTCGTCATAATTATTGCTGGCCGTTCTTTGAATAAACGGTAAACACAAACAACTCAAAAAGCCTAGGCATACACGTAGTGCGTAAATAGCTTTCATTGGTCATTTTTCTTAATTAATATCAATTTATTATTATCATATCTTATTTTTTCATATCTATAAGACATCCAGACTGTAATTTTTTATTTTATAACCTCAAGAATCAGTATAGTGATATTTCACAAAATACATTGTTTATTATTTTTCTAAAATGAATAAATGTGTAAAAAAACCACACCATCGCACAAACACAATAGATAATTTCAATTACTATAATAATTATGAAATGAAAATCCACAAATCAAAAGATAATCAATATTCAATAGTTATGTAATTAACGTAAATCCTTCAAGTTTCATTGCCAATCCATTTTCCTGCTACCGAAGGATGGTTATCTATATTATTAATATAATTAACGAATGAAAAAGCCATTACTTTGAATCTATTATTTTTATTTGCTTTCACTGTGGGATTTTACTTTCCTCAACAAAATAAATACTGAGATTATGGTAATGGCTGCCGCTACTGCAAACACAATAAATTGATATCGAAATGCTTCTTCATAATCATATCCCGATTAGAAGAGAAATTAGCAAAAAAACTGCACCTCAACTGTTGGCCTCATGTCCAACTCGTTGGGTACAGTTTATTATCTCAATTAATCCTGAGAAATTTTTGTCCAGGTATCACGCAGACCAACAGTACGGTTAAATACCAGGCTTTCTGCTCTGGAATAACAACTATCAGCACAGAAATAACCTTCACGCTCAAACTGATACGTTTTTTCTGACTTGGCATTCACTAAACTTGGCTCAACAAAGCCCTGGCGGACCACCAGTGATTCTGGGTTAACTGTCGCCAGAAAATCATCCTCTGCACCGGGATTTGGTACGCTGAATAGACGATCATACAGACGGAATTCAGCAGGGACAGCATGGGACGCACTGATCCAATGAATAACACCTTTCACTTTACGACCATCTGCCGGATCTTTATTCAGCGTCTGCTCATCATAGCTACAATAGATTGTCGTGATATTGCCATCAGCATCTTTTTCAACACGCTCTGCTTTGATGATATAAGCGTTACGCAGACGAACTTCTTTACCCAAAACTAAGCGTTTATATTGACGGTTAGCTTCTTCACGGAAATCTGCCCGGTCAATATAGATCTCACGGCTGAATGGCACTTCACGGCTGCCCATCTCCGGTTTATTCGGATGATTAGGCATATTCAGCATCTGCTCCCCTTCCGGCCTGTTTGCGATCACCAGCCTGACCGGATCGAGAACAGCCATTGCACGAGGGGCATTTTCGTTCAGATCATCACGGATACAGGACTCTAATGCGGCCATTTCCACATTATTGTCCTGTTTAGTCACACCAATACGACGGCAGAATTCACGAATGGAAGCGGCAGTATAACCACGACGACGCAAACCTGAGATAGTCGGCATCCGTGGGTCATCCCAGCCTTCAACAATCTTGTCGGTCACCAATAGATTCAACTTACGCTTGGACATAACCGTGTATTCAAGATTCAGACGCGAGAATTCATACTGACGCGGATGACAATCAATGGTGATGTTATCCAACACCCAGTCGTACAAACGACGATTATCCTGGAATTCCAGTGTACACAGCGAATGTGTAATACCTTCCAGCGCATCAGAAATACAGTGAGTAAAATCGTACATCGGGTAGATGCACCATTTGTTACCAGACTGATGATGTTCTGCAAATTTAATACGGTACAGAACCGGATCGCGCATCACAATAAAAAGTGATGCCATATCAATTTTGGCTCGCAGGCAAGCTTTACCTTCACCAAATTCACCGGCACGCATTTTTTCAAACAGTGCCAGGTTTTCACCAATACTACGGTCACGATACGGGCTGTTTTTACCTGGCTCTTTCAATGTGCCGCGATATTCACGGATCTCTTCCGGGCACAATTCATCAACATAAGCCAGGCCTTTATTGATCAATTCAATAGCATACTGATACAACGTATCAAAATAATTGGAAGAGTAGCGGATATCACCACTCCACTCAAAACCTAACCATTGAACGTCATTTTTAATAGAATCAACGTACTCAACATCTTCCTTAACCGGATTGGTATCGTCAAAACGCAGATTACACTGACCCTGATAGTCCTCTGCAACCCCAAAGTTCAGACAGATTGATTTTGCATGACCAATATGCAGATAACCATTGGGTTCAGGCGGGAAGCGGGTATGTACGGATGTATGTTTACCAATTGCCAAATCTTCATCAATTATTTGACGAATAAAGTTTGTCGGGCGGGCATCTGCCTCACTCATTGTTTTATACCTCAATAATGCCGAAAGCGCGTCACATAACCGCCTATAATCCAACAAGCAGTGCTGAGAAACAACCGTTTGTTACTGCCAAATGGCGATTCAGAGTAAAGTTGAAGCGAAAAACGGGAAAAGTGGCGCTTTTCCCGTTTTTCATTTTATTGAAAATTTTTTATCAACTTTTACGGATTTGTCTGTTGTTTATCTCAGCACATCAAATAATTTTGTCTGTCCTGCTTTTACCTGGCCTTTTGCCAAAATATTAACACCGATATAATCATCAATATTGCTGACGATAACTGGGCTAATCATAGATTTGGCATTAGCATTCAGATAATCAAGATCCAAATTCAATACAGGCTCCCCAACTTTCACCGTTGCTCCTTCATTCACCAACCGTTTAAAACCTTTACCGTTAAGGGAAACTGTATCAATGCCCAAATGGACAATCAGTTCTAAACCTTCATCAGTTTCAATACAGAAAGCATGATTGGTATCGAAAATTTTCACAATCGTACCGGACACAGGCGCAAGTACAGTATTTGATGTTGGTTTGATAGCAATACCATCACCAACAACTCTACTGGAGAAGGCTTCATCAGGCACGTCTGCCAAATCGATTAATTCACCACTGACCGGAGCAATCAGAGTCAGCAGGATTTTACGCTCGCCTTCAGGCTTCGCTTTCTGTACTGTCTGATGTTGATAGCTTACAGTCGCCGCAGCAACCGGACCTTTTGCCAGAACATCACGCATAGCACTGGCAATCAGTTCTGCACGAGTACCAACAATAACCTGCACACTCTGTTTATTCAGGCGGATAATACCGGAGGCACCCAGGCGTTTAATCAGATTGTCATTGACCTGATCGACATTTTTTACAGATAGACGCAGACGAGTAATACAAGCATCAATAGCAGTCAGGTTATCTGAACCACCCACTGCGGCAAGATATTGATGAGCTTCATTGTGGATGTTATTTACTGTAGTTTTACCATTTTTGTCCACATCAACATCATAGCCATCAATTTCACCATCAGCAGCCAATTCACGCCCTGGAGTCATCAGGTTGAATTTTTTGATAGTAAAACTAAATACGAAATAATACAGGCAAAAGAATACCAGACCTTGCGGGATCAACATGTACCAATGTGTCGCCAATGGGTTACGGGAAGAGAGTACCATATCCACCAAACCGGCACTGAAACCAAAACCTGCAATCCACTGCATTGTCGCTGCGATAAACACTGAAACACCGGTCAAGATCGCGTGCAGCACATAAAGCACTGGCGCAACAAACATAAAGGCGAACTCCAGAGGCTCAGTAATACCCGTGAAAAATGCAGCGAATGAACCCGCGATCATAATACCTGCAATTTTGGCCTTATTTTCAGGACGTGCACAGCGATACATCGCTAATGCCGCACCCGGTAGACCAAACATCATAATAGGGAAGAAACCCGCCTGATAACGGCCGGTAATACCAACAATCGCGCTACCATCAACTATGGATTTCTGACCACCGAGGAAATTAGGAATATCGTTGATACCCGCAACATCAAACCAGAATACAGAGTTCAGGGCATGATGCAGACCAACAGGAATCAGCAAGCGGTTAAAGAAGGCATAGATACCGGCGCCTGTCGCACCGAGATCTTTAATACTTTCACCGAAAGTGACCAATGCATTATAAACCACCGGCCACACATACATCAGGATGAAAGCAACCAGAATCATCAGGAAAGAGATCAAGATGGGCACCAAACGACGACCGCTGAAGAATGACAATGCTTTCGGCAGTTCAACACCACTAAAGCGGTTATACAGCTCAGCAGACACAACACCCACTAAAATACCAACAAATTGGTTATCAATTTTACTAAAGGCTTTTGGTATATCGCCAACCGGAATACCTTGGATCATAGATACCGCTGCCGGAGAACAAAGTGTCGTTACGACTAAAAAACCGACAAAACCTGTCAGTGCTGCCGCACCATCCTTATCTTTAGACATGCCATAAGCCACACCAATAGCAAATAACATTGGCATGTTCTTAATAATGGCTTCACCAGATTTAATCAGCAAAGCTGCCAATGCATTATCTGCTCCCCAGCCTACTGGATCGATCCAATAACCTATCCCCATTAGTATTGCAGCAGCAGGCAGTGTGGCTACCGGTACCATTAATGCTCGCCCCACTCTTTGCAAATAACTCAGAATATTCACCTTGCTCCCCCTTATATCCTCAATTACCAGAGTCTCTTACTACTTATGACTGCATTATTATCAAAGTAAGCAATAAGGACATTTATTCTACAATTTTAGTGTAGAAAATTTATTTTTCGTCGCAAATTAATTCCTCATTATATGTGATGAATATCACCATAAACGCCAAGTGTTTGGTCAAAATGCTAGCTAACACACAAATCTTATTTTATCATTTAAAATATCATAACGCGCAGAGTGTCTCTGCCAATGAAAATGATTTAGTATTCAGGTTATAGATGATTAATTAAGAGAATAATGCATAACTCTATTTTAACTATGATAATTTATTGATTTAAGAGGTAATTATGAGACTAATCCCCCTAACGAATGCAAGTGATGTCGGTAAATGGTCTGCTCACTATATCGTTAGTAAAATCAATGCATTTAACCCAACCGCAGAGCGTCCTTTCGTTTTGGGACTACCAACCGGCAGCACGCCACTGGCAACTTACAAGGAATTGATTACTCTGTACAAAGCAGGAAAAGTCAGTTTTAAACATGTCGTTACATTCAATATGGATGAATATGTCGGCATCCCCGAAAATCATCCGCAAAGTTACCATAGTTTCATGCACCATAACTTCTTTGATCACATTGATATTAAAAAAGAAAATATCAATTTGCTCAATGGTAATGCCGTTGATATTGACGCAGAATGCAAACGTTATGAAGACAAAATTAAGTCTTATGGTCAGATTCATCTGTTTATGGGTGGTGTGGGTAATGACGGCCATATTGCGTTCAATGAACCCGCATCATCCTTGACTTCCCGCACCCGCATCAAGACGTTGACTGTAGAAACCCGAACTGCCAACTCCCGCTTCTTTGATAATGATATTAATCAGGTGCCGAAATACGCCTTAACCGTAGGTGTAGGTACTTTGATGGATGCGGAAGAAGTTATGATCCTGGCTACCGGTTTGAATAAAGCCTTAGCAATCCAGGCAACTATTGAAGGCAATATTAACCATATGTGGACAGTAAGCTGCCTGCAAATGCACCCTAAATCCATCATTGTTTGTGACGAACCAGCAACAATGGAATTGAAAGTAAAAACGGTTAAGTACTTCCATCTATTGGAAGCAGACATTATCGACATATTTGCCAGCGGAAGATAAGAATCCACACAGCCTGAAACTTATCTCAGACTGATTATCCTCAATCATCATCTCCAAATCCCATAGGAGGCTAAGATGTATGCTTTAACCAACTGCACTATTTATACCGGTCATGACAGACTGGATAATCATGCTGTTATCATTGCTGACGGCTTAATTAAACGGGTTTGCCCAACACAAGAGTTACCCGAACAGATTGAAAAACGTGATCTGAATGGCGCAATTCTTTCCCCTGGCTTTATCGACCTGCAAGTCAACGGTTGTGGCGGTGTTCAATTTAATGAACGGTTGGAAGATATTTCAGAAAAAACGCTGGATATCATGCAAAAAACCAATGAACGCTCAGGCTGTACCAGCTACTTGCCGACCCTGATTACCAGCACAGATGAATTGATGATAGCCTCTGTTGAGGCAATGCGTACCTATCTAAAGCAGAATAAGTTTCAGGCTTTGGGCCTGCATCTGGAAGGGCCTTATCTCAATCCGGTAAAAAAAGGCACTCACAATCCAGAAATTATCCGTAAACCTACACCTGAAATGATAAATTTCCTGTGCGATAACGCTGATGTCATTACCAAACTGACTCTCGCACCAGAAATGGTGGAACAGAAATACATTCACCAGTTGATTGAATCAGGGATTGTGGTTTCTGCCGGTCACTCCAATGCCAGTTACGAAGAAGCCAGACAGGGATTCCGGAATGGCATAACCCTCTCAACCCATCTCTATAATGCGATGCCATATATTTCTGGTCGCCAACCTGGTCTGATTGGCGCTATTTTTGATACACCAGACGTTTACGCGGGTATTATTCCCGATGGTTTGCATGTTTCATGGCCAAACATTCGCAATGCTAAACGGCTGAAAAAAGATAAGTTGATTCTAGTAACAGATGCCATATTTCCTGCCGGGATGGATACTTCTATCAATAAAATGGAGCATTTCACCTTTGCCGGTAAAACCATATACTATCGAGATGGATTGTGTGTCGATGAAAACGGCACGTTAAGCGGCTCTTCTATCACTATGATAGACGCCGTTAAAAATAGCGTTGAACACGTTGGTATTGCTCTGGATGAAACACTGAGGATGGCAGCACTCTACCCAGCCCGTGCGATTGGTGTTGATCAATATCTCGGCACTATTGAAGCCGGTAAAATTGCTAACCTCACCGTTTTCAATCACGACTTTAAAATCTGCAAGACCATTGTTAACGGAAAAGAAACTGACCTTTGAGGGACGAAATAACCGATGAGTTACAGCAGCACACAAAAGCAAATTGGTAATATTGACCTTGTAAAGCAACTTAACGGCGCTGTGGTATACCGGTTAATTGATCAACAAGGGCCAATATCCCGGATTCAAATTGCAGAGCAAAGTCAACTTGCACCCGCCAGCGTGACTAAAATTACTCGTCAGTTACTTGAACGCGGCTTGATTAAAGAAGTGGATCAACAAGCCTCTACCGGAGGCCGCCGCGCAATTTCAATTGTTACAGAAAATCGTCATTTCCACACTATCGGTGTCCGCCTTGGCCGTCATGATGCCACTCTCGCGCTTTATGACATGAGTGGCAAGGCATTGGTTGAAGAACATTATCCACTGCCTGAAACCACCCAGCAAAAAGTTGAAAACTTGCTTATCAGCGCAATAGAAAACTTTATTCAACAGAATCAGCGCAGGATCCGTGAATTAATTGCCATTTCAGTTATCCTGCCCGGCTTAGTTGATCCAAATAACGGCATCGTCCGTTATATGCCTCACATTAAAGTGACTAACTGGACTCTGGTCGATAACCTGAAAAAACATTTCAACATGACCTGTTTCGTTGGTCATGATATCCGCAGTTTAGCGCTGGCTGAACGCTATTTTGGCGCCACCCGTGATTGTGAAGACTCGATATTGATACGTATCCATCGGGGTACCGGTGCCGGGGTGATTATAAACAGCCAGATATTCCTCAATAATAGAGGGAACTTAGGTGAAATCGGTCATATTCAAATTGATCCCCTCGGTGAACGTTGTCATTGCGGCAATTTTGGTTGCCTGGAAACTATCGCCTCTAACTCAGCAATTGAAGCGCGGGTTCAACATCAATTAAAGCAAGGTTTTCCAAGCCAGCTAACATTGAATAACTGCAATATCAGAGCCATCTGCCAAGCCGCTAATCAAAATGACCCATTAGCATCTGAAGTGATAAAAAATGTCGGCCATTATCTTGGTAAGGCCATCTCTATCGCCATTAATTTATTTAACCCACAGAAAGTTGTTCTGGCGGGGGAAATTACTGAAGCACAAAACGTGCTCTTACCCGCTATTCAAAGTTGTATCAATACTCAAGTTTTAAAAGAATTTCGCGAAGATCTGCCAATCGTTGTGTCTGAATTAGTTCACTGTTCCGCTATTGGCGCTTTCGCTCTGACTAAACGTGCTATGCTTAATGGCGTACTGTTACAACGCTTACTCGAAGGGTAATATTCATTTTTTGTTGATTTTACCATCAAAATGATTATAAGCCAAACAAACAAGCGACCTTAAGCAGATTTCAAGAAAAAAGCAGTTGACGCATTTAGCTGATATACGCATAATGCGCCCCGCAACGCCGATGAAGGTAATGCGAAAAAGATGGCTACGTAGCTCAGCTGGTTAGAGCACAGCACTCATAATGCTGGGGTCACAGGTTCGATTCCCGTCGTAGCCACCATCTTTGCGGGAGTGGCGAAATTGGTAGACGCACCAGATTTAGGTTCTGGCGCCGCAAGGTGTGCGAGTTCAAGTCTCGCCTCCCGCACCATTTCTTTCATCAAGTTGTCATCATGTAAATGGGGTATCGCCAAGCGGTAAGGCACCAGGTTTTGATCCTGGCATACCCAGGTTCGAATCCTGGTACCCCAGCCATCGTTTTGATAACACAATGCGTTGCTCAGTGATTACTTTCAGTTGGGGTATCGCCAAGCGGTAAGGCACCAGGTTTTGATCCTGGCATACCCAGGTTCGAATCCTGGTACCCCAGCCATTAGCTGAATGTTGTCCACTGATATTTTGCGATAAGATTTCTTGCATCGTAAAAAATGGCTACGTAGCTCAGCTGGTTAGAGCACAGCACTCATAATGCTGGGGTCACAGGTTCGATTCCCGTCGTAGCCACCATTTTTGGGGTATCGCCAAGCGGTAAGGCACCGGATTCTGATTCCGGCATTCCCAGGTTCAAATCCTGGTACCCCAGCCATATTTATCAATGTGTTACGTGAAGTAACGTGTTGAAAAAACATACAGAAAGAATACAAAAAGAATATACAGGTAGAATATTTTTTGATGTACAAGCCACTATTATAAGTGGCTTTTCTGTTTTTGCACATCAGAAAAACCATATCGTTTAACGCCCCATCAATGAGAAAATCTAATAATTTTCAATTCGCAACTCTTGCTTGTCACTGTCAACAATCACACCACTCTCACTTCCGTCCACATATGAACCTGCACACGTATAGAAATTGGCTATGTTGCTCAATTAATATCAGCATACTTATAAAAATGTGATGTAAATCACCTTACAACTTCGCGATTGCGAAGTAATATGTATCCATAGCTTACGAGAACGGCTCGAAGCAAACCTAAAGAGGAAGTTTAAAATGACTACATTACTGAATATTGCTGAAGCACTCATGGGCTCAGCAAGAAAGGAGTATCGTGCTGAGGATTTGGAAAGCGCTAAAGAGGTTTAAAAATTTGCTGATGGCGCTCTCAATTTGTACATCTCTAATGAAAAGGCGGAAAAAATATTAACAGTTTGCAAGGCTGTTCATGAACGAATCGAATCGGGTGAAGTTATATCAGAAAATGACTGGTATTATGATTTTGAAAAACCCTTGTCCGAATAATTAATTAAAGGCCGCGTAAAGCGGTCTTACTTATATTACAGGGTTATATTATGAACAATAAAGAATTACAAGCACTTCGTAAATTATTAATGCTAGACGTTAAAGAAGCAGCTGAGTATGTAGGCGGTGTATCTTCGCGCACTTGGCAATACTGGGAAACAGGTCGCTATCCCATCCCGCAAGATGTAGAAAGCGAAATCAAAGATTTTATTAATCTGAGAAGCAGGCTTCTTAAACAGAGAATTTCAGAGTTTCAGAATGGAGATTTACGGGTTATACAATATTATATGACTATCGATGAATTTGAACAAGCAACGGGTAAACGAAATATTATCATGTGGCGCATTACTAATTCAGTAGCTGCTGAAATATCAGCAAAAAACTATATCGTAAGGGTGGTGTGATAAAAAGGGCCATTTCTGGCCCTCTGAATATTTTACTTCGGCACTGGCGGCCACTCAACATCAGGCGCCAGTGAAGGATTAACTCTGTTCACAATTTCACCTCATTACTACTTTTCACACCAAACTTTCATTTTGGTCATTAATTGACTCACGGATAAATCTGATTTTGACCCCGTGCATACGCTTAAGACTCTATCTGATTAAGATAGCTGCCAGTTTATGTATTCTATAAAATGTCGGTTTAGCGGAAACGGTGCAAATTGAGTGCTCCAAAGATTTCTGCTGACGCACAGAATAAGCAGAGAACAACAATAATCTCTACAAACGATACCGGTGAAAGTGTTATTGCAAACTATTTTAGTGCGTTGGTTTTAAAATCCAAATCTCTGTCATATGACAGTAAAGATTTGGCTTTTCGTGCGGATACTATGGCTACAGATGTGTATGTGGTACGCAATGACGAATACGGTAATATTAACGATTTTAATAATATCCCAAACAATAGGAGGTTTTTTATAAACTCACCTTTATTAGGGATATCTGCGCCGTTCTGGTCTTTTGTCAGTCTGTTGCTGATATCTGATGCAAGTGCATTGATTGACTTAAGCTGAATTGTTTTGCCTTCCGGAGTTGTAACAGTGACTACCCCGGTCTCTGTCATCCACTTGTTTAAGTTGAATAACAGTTCATCTGTATAACCCAGTTGTGCTGTGACTTTTCGTGCCGCATCTGAATACGTATCCGGCACAGAGGTTTGAATGAAATATGTAGCATTAGAAACAGCATCTGGAAATTTATCGATTAAGACTAATTCAGTATCGCTATTAACGTTTTTAATTGCTGATAGTTTAAAAGCATTCCCGACTTTGATTAATATAGTCTGAGCCGGAGCAACACCGAATTTATTATCTTTCCATTTTATATTTGTGCCAATGGCAATATCTGAGTTGGCCGCAATTGAAATTGTGCCGAAGTTGTATGAAGTCATAAATTTACCTGAAATGTAAAACGATTAAAATTTAAAGTAAGATTCAGCATCTAATATTAAAATTGGTTGACTGGTTTTTACTTCTCTGTATCCGTCTTTGTAGTTCTGCATACCTGCCCCATCCTGAACCATGGCAAGATTGAAAAGAGACAGTGAATATTTGTCATTATTACCTAAACATAATTCCCCAATCCAATAAAAATTAGTCGGCCTTTCCCACCTTTCTTCTACCCAATTCCAGTAGTCATAATTCGGCTGAAATATAGACTGCCCGACAACCGTTGGCATATACATCGGGCGTTTAATGTTTGGCAGACTCACCGCTTTACCGGCAAAAAAATTATTTCCAGGCATTTGAGCAGGAAGCGACAAGACACCGTAATAAGATGAAAAAGTAATCTCCCCCTTGATATTTCTTATTCTTAATCCCCCCGTTCCTCCAGATAACTCATTTCCTTTCGGATTAGTAAACACCACCACCCACCATGCTGCATTCATTTCTTTGCCGGTCTTTTTATTTACACATACATATTCCGACCACACAGAATAATCCAAATATGAATAATCTTCTCTCGCTCTCATGATAGCGTCTGAATTATCTGTATAGAAAAAGAATATGGCATTATCTATTGTGAGTGACGGATCAACATCTTTTGGATTAAAAATCCCATTGATATTCATTTTCTTTTTATGAAAAGCATATCCATACCCCATTGGGGGTTTTTCATTGAGAAAGACCGTGTTACCCGCAACACGCAACCCATAATTTAAGCCCGGCGTTTTTAATTTAGGGTCGGGCCATGCTATAATTTTTATAAGATTGTTTAATGCCAGTCGATCAACAAAGATTTGTGTATCATCGCCAAAACCCGACACGGTCACTATTCCGTTATTTTCAGAATACTGAATCATCTCAAGTGCGCCATCAAAAAAGACCCCACGCCCAGTGTACCGACGTTTTATTATTGCCATCCCCCCACTTTTAATTATTGTGAATCTATAACCGGAGGGGATTTTTACTGGACACTCCCAGTCATACCAAAATCCATTCTGCCCTGCCGTAGGATTTTTCAAGATATCGCCCCGGCTAACTTCCACAGCTCTTGACCACACAATCGCACACGGCGATGTTTTTTCATTAAAGATAAAAGGCACTCCGTCATTAGGATTTGTTATTTTTAGTCCGTAATTACTCATAGAAAAACCCCGCATTCAACTATTGCTGTACCGTTTTTATCAAACAAATAAAACCCTCCACTTGTGAGTTGTGTTCGATACCCTCCGCTTGTTCCATTCATTTCCATGAGGCCCGTGTTTGCATCAATTCTAAAACCGCTTTTGTTCTGAATGTAATTTACTGATTTCAGATCAACACCCACAAGCAACTCTTGAATGGTCGCACTGTCAATGAACGCACTGCGCATGAACACTTGCCCGTTCTTAATGAAGAAGACAGATTCAAGTTTACCGTTTGATGGATTAAAAACACCGAATGTCTCTGCACTGAAACCAATATTTGTACTGACTTGTCCATTCTTAACTTGGGCGCCAATGACCATCCCCGCACCATAATACTGACCGTTATAGTTAATCCCGGCTTTTACGCTCCATGTTGATGAACCGTCACCTTTCATGTCAAAAACAGTGGTTGCTTTGGTTTCAATCATTGCCTTTTGTTTTTGAAATTCAGATTCAGTGAGAGTTTTGTATTCTGCAAGAGATTTGTTTGTCCCAGAAATTGCTGTTTTATTCTCATCAATGAGAGACTTGTTTCCGGCAAATTCAGCTTTCACTTGCTGCTGATATTCAGAGAATGCTTTATCTGTGTTTGCAATTGCGTTTTTATTTTCTTGAATAAGTCCTTTTGCTAAAGTGATTTTATTTGTATTATCATTAACCTCGGCTTTAATTTGATTAATGTCTTTTGCCGTTGACTCATTTAATTTGGATACTGATTCTTTAATATTTAATACACTTGAATTTGTATTCTCAAACTGACTAGACACTTGTTGTTGATAACGTGCAAATGACTGCTGTTCTGATACTTGCACTTCGCGAACTTCAACAATCTCCGCTTTTCTGTCTCCGTTCTCTCTCATCCAGCGTTTAATATCAGCATCACGCGCCACGGCATTCTCAAGCGCGGCCTCAGTATTTGAAAATGCTGAGGCCGCATTATCATCAATCTGAGATTGAAGCACTTTCCCTGCGTCTGTTGATAAGAATTTATCTCCAGCGGCGGCGACTATCCAGCTCGCATCTGAAGATGACTCTCCGCGAACAAATTCAGTCCACGGGCTTTGATTACCAGTCTTATCAACTAAACGTGCACGGAAGAAAAAGGCCACACCCGCAGCAAGGCCCTGCATAGTATAAGTTCGCTGAGGATAAGGAACGTCAGACAGCAACATCAAATCATTGCCGTCATTAGTCTTACTGTACTGAATCTCGGTGTGTTGTGTGTCTGATGTGTCATCACCGAAGTTCCAGTCGATTGTGATCCCGAAAACAATTGGGGTTGTTCTGAAATTTAAAGGTACTGGGGGATCACCCTCTTTACCTTTTAATACAGTTTCCGGGGCACTGGCCCAAATGCTGGAAATCTCAGAGGCATTGATAGCCCTTACTCTTGCCTGATAACGCCCGGCGTAAATATTGTCTACTTCAAAGCCTAACGCTGACGTTCGCGGGGCTGATATCCAGTTGCCATTATCTTTCCGCCATTCAGCTTCATATGCTATAGCGTTCTCGGTTGCATCCCATGTTACTCTCAGTGTAGTGACTGCAAGACCTTGGATAATTTTCGTGTAGGAAGATATGCGAACGTTTTTTGCTGGTGGCTGAACGCCAGGGGGAATGACAGAGATAGGGCGTTCATCAATTCGGGCGCCGGTGTCAATTCGGGCATATTTGTCAGGGTCGTGATGAACCGCGCTAACTTCAAACGTGTTATCACTTTTATCGCGTACGCTAGTAACTCTGAATTGCTGAACAAAGAGATCATTAGCATCAATCGCCCAACCTGATTCAACAGCGAGTGTTTCACTATAAGCTGTCGTGACAGTGACTACCTTGCCATTTATTGCCTGAACTGTACGTCCTTCCGATTTGCCGGACGGCAAGTTAATTAACAGGCGATCACCAACTTTTGCATCTGGTTTTCTGTCTAGCGTAATGTTTCTGCCGTTGCATTCAGATACCCGACCGCCGATTACACGACCAGAAAACAACTCATCAGCAACGCCTATGATATCTCCGGGAAGGGGTATTTTTCCTTCCAACCCGGTTGCAAATGATACTGTTCTGTCATTAGCATTAGTTAGCAACGCCCATCTTCCTCGCCGATTAGCTTCGCTCTGTCGCGTACAACCAATAGCGGTGATTTCAGTCTGGTTTACACCATATCGTCTAACCAGCTTATTATCAGAAACTACTTCAACGGCATCATTGTAGTGGTTGCTCGGATCGCCATATGACACCAGGGCATGAGTATAGCGATTACGCAGACTACCACCACCATTAAATTTTCCATCAGCAACCGATGCTTTAGTGAAAATACGACTAACATCGCGCGGCATATCAGCAATTGCGACGATTTTATTATCTGACCAATACGTCATTCCTCTGAAAATAGCTGCGAGATCACGTAATACAGAGTAAGCTTCATTCTGAGCTTGTATGTACACGTCGCACATAAAGCGCGGTTCTTTCCCATCCCCACCACGGCCATCAGGGACCGGTTGATCGCAGTATTGCGCAATTCTATAAAGCTCCCACTTATCAACCTGGCCCGCATCTAGTCTATCGCCGAGCCCGTAAAGTTTACTTAATAAAAGGTCATAAAAAACCCAAGCGGGGTTACTACTATGCGCCAATTTAAATGCGCCATCCCACATTCCAGAGTAAGTCCGACTAACTGGATCATAGTTTGATGGAACTCTAATTACTAATCCTTTAGATAAGACACTAATTTTCGGAATTCGATTATTAAATTGTTCAGCGTTAAATGTAACAAATAGAAGAGCGGTATTTGGATAACGAAGCTTTACATCAATAACTTCTGCAATAGCTTGAATATTAACTCTATCAGCGTACCGCCCTGAATTCTTATTTGGCGTCAGCCTTCTTATTCTGATTTGCCAGCCAGTAGTCGCCTTTGGTAAATTAATACGGTGTGAGCGCTCATAAGTTGATGTTGTTTTTCCATCAAATGCAGCATTGATTACTTCTTTAAATCCCGCGCCATCAGTACTTAAATCTATCGCATATTCAATGCGATAACCCGTTGTGTCGCCGTTTTCATGCTGTTGCTGTAATTGCGGAACAGAAAATCGAACACGCACAGCTGACAGTTGAGTGTTACTAATAGAACGTATCCACGGCTGATCACTTTTAAGCTCCATTCCTATATTGATTTTATTATCAACGCTTGGCATTCCTTTGATGTATTCTTGTTGCTGACTGCCTGGGCGAAATTCCCATGTGACGCCTTCAAAATTTCTTGAGCCGTCAGTATTTCCTATCGGCGTTCCATCCAAAAATATCTTTGTATCATCCAAGCCGCTTGCTATCTCACCATTACTGACTGCAAGTAATATTTTTGCTGTAGACGTAGACAGTAAGTTGTCTGGTGACTCAACAGGCGTGTGCCCTTTGCCCCCGCCGCCTTTACGCCCCTGAATTAATTGAGCTGCCATATTTCACCCATAAAAAAAGCCGCGTGAGCGACCTTACTTAAATTAATTAAATATTGTTATTGCTGATCTTCGGTATATATTCCAGCTGAGATAATAGCTCCACCAACTTCTCTCTCACCATAAAGCACCGGTATAGGATTGCCCTGCGCTGTAGTGTTAACTGCACCACCGAAGGCATAAGAGGGTTTATTATCTGCATCTTGTCGCGTTGATAAACCTGGTGGTTGCGGAGCAAGCATCTGAACAACACCACCCAAGGCCATAGCCGCGCCACCCAATGCAAGCGCCCCGCCCCATGTACCCGCTGCACTAAATGCCGCCCATCCAGCCGGACCTGTTAGCATTGCAGCACCGATCAATGCAACACCCAAAATAGTCTGAAAGAAACCGCCGCGCTTGTTACCCTTTATAATTGGAGCAATACGGATTTCTTCGTTAGTAGTTAAGTGAAGCTCTTCATTGCTAATATTTCGTTTGCCTTTAAATATGGCAAATTCAAGCCCTTTCAAATGAGCTTCATTCAAAAACTTTTCAAATCCATCACAGCGCACACACAAAGCTTTTATGGCTTCTTTCGGTGAATCAATTGCAATTATATGTTCACGCCCAAATTGTTTTCCAAGCTCGCCATAAAGCCGAACTGTTTTTAACTGATTCATACCAGTTCCTTATGTCTGACTATTTTCACTGTTCTATCACGCCAGTAATCGCTATACGGAATAATTTGGCTTAACTGTCCATATAAGTGATGAAGCAGCATTCCACTGTTCACTAAAATACCAGCGTGATTGGGTACGTCAGATTGAACCTGCATGATTACAAGGTCTCCATCTTGCGGCCTGTCCGTGATCTCGATAAAACCTTCTTTCTGCCAGTTCTCCATATAGAGGTTTTCGCCTTCTTCTTCAATAAGCTGAATTCGATTACCTGGCTCTAATTTTTGTACATCTGATGTGATATTCATGCTGAAAATGCCTGTTCAAATGTTGCATTAATTGTTAAAGCTGTAGGAGATAATGGCGTCATAGAGATAGAACTAGCGTCAACTCTGTAAAGTCCTTTCTGACCAAAAGGCGGTGTCCATATGAAGCTTTTAGCTATGTGCTGTCTGATGAAATCGAGAATCGGCATTACTTCATCTTTATGCTCAGCATAAGTAAAAGGCCACTTTTGTGATTCTGAATTAATGCCAGTTATAGCAACTTGGGAATATCCATCACCAAATTGCACTTTTCTGACGTTGTGCGCGAACTCACCTGCTGGATTATTCTGTATCTGAGTTCGCCATTTAAATTCTTCTGCCATATTTCACCCATAAAAAAAACCGCAATTAAGCGGCTAGGATAACAATTAACAGTTGTGATAGGGCGCTTGAGAACCATACTCAACAACAAGAGATGGCGGGGATTACTCCCCGCCGTTGCTCTTACCTGGGTTCGTAATCCATGAAAACAGCAACCTCCGTTTGGCCGCTTCGGATGCGAACCTCACAGAGGTCCTTCCTCGTGACCAGCACAACCGCTAAAGCGGCAATACAAATAACGATGGCGATAAGTATCGCTTTTTGCTGTTTCATGGTTAGCGTCTCCTTGCCTTTCGGCGTGTAAGAGGCTAATCTTATGTTGCAAAGCATAAGAACTGGCCTCAAATTGATTGAAAGATCATTTGGGGCTTTCTTCTATCCGCTCCAGCACGCCAGAGACAGATAGTCCCAAGCGCCCGCCAAAAATATACCAAAGCAAAATATATATATCTACAATATTACATTGCGCTACTGAATTTATTTACAGTGCCATCCTTGGCCTCAAATCCTTAAGCTATCGCGCCATTCAGAATTTTAGATACTTTGGCTATACCCTTAGCTGTCAGCAAAACCTGCTCAACAATTTTTTCACTACCATCACTTCGGGAAACTGTTGTCACCTTATGCTCAATACATCCCTGTTGAATCTTATCTTGATATCCAAGCCAACTTTTTCCACCAGCGCGCTTGTAAATCCAATGCTTCTCAGACAGGGTTTTGAACAACAGCTTAGGTTGATCTGCAAATGTTTAGCTGCATTAGTGATGCACATACTACCGTCAGCTTTAGCGATACGGTCATACGCTTCAACATCGGGCTTCATCTCTTCAACCTGGCTCTCAAGGGTGGTCTGTGTAAGTCAGCAACAGCCCACGCATAGCAGCGGGATCATTCAATACCTGCATTGGGTCAACTGACACAGGTACCAACTTACCAGAACGGTAATCAATGAAAGTTTGGTTAACTTGCAAACGGAACTTTGACGAAATCCACCCTGCATACTCAACAGCTAGAAGTTCGTGGGCAAAAGTGCCTCCATTACGGCCATCAAGTGAAACAGTGCAAATCTGCATAGTTTCTTTTTCTACTTCCGATACAAGCTCCTGAGCCTGTTTTGTTTCGAGCCAAGTCTTGGGTCGTTTGGTATCTTTACCACCACTCGCTTTGTGCAACACATTCAGATTCAACTGGATAACTGGCGAATATTGCACAGTCTGAGAATTCCTAATTGTCCATTCTAACCCCAAGCCAAGGATGGCTTAATCAATGATCACAGGCACGGCTGCTTAATTTAAACCGCCCAAACCTTGGCATCATAGTACATCACGCGGATTGCGCTACCAAAACGTTACTTGACCAATATGTTCAGCAAAAGGCATCCCATCTTGCCCATACATATGACGCCCCAACTGAATATATTGATATTTTTCTTCTCGACTGGCTTTCGATTCCTTAATATTGTTAACATAAATAAGAAATCTTAGATAATCTCCCCCATCCCTTGGGATTTGTCCAATTTGAGATGCCATAGTTCCCTCGGGCATTTCAGGCATATCTATCCCTATATCTTTCCATTTCTTGGCCTCTGGAACCCATATCCCCTGCCAATCTTCTTTGGTTATTTTAGGTAGTTTATGCGCCACCTTACACTCTATCCTTCCATGCTGAGTAAGTATCTTTAGAGGAGTTCTAACCTGCATGGTTGCTGTAAATCGATAGCCTCGCAGAACATCACCATTTATATCATTATCTAAGTCTTTGTCCCTTTTCTGCTTATTTGCTAAATATTCAAACGGTGAAAATGAATTAACTATGAGGATCTTCGTTCCATCTTCACTATATTTCCCTGTATCCATTAACCAGATGACAATTTTCTTACTTGTTATTGCTTCAAGCATACGCTCATGTTCAAACGGTGATATTTTCACTTCATCTGATTTTTCTTCATACGGACGAATATCAACTGGCGGCCCCAATACTTCTCTATTTCCATTTACTCCTGGGATAGTTACTACACCTAAGTATTCCATTTGCTCCACAATCCGGGCAGCACGGTTATAACCAATACGGAACTGGCGCTGTACACCAGAAATCGAAACCCTGCGAGAATCCAAAACATGTAAAATAGCTTTACAAATTAACGCATCGTAAGAATCATCAAAGTTCCACATTATTTCTTAACCTTATCGAAATCTTCCTGGAAAAACTTATAAGCTTTTTCAGCAGATTTACAAGCTTCAGAATCCCTGCCCGATGCTTCACACAATCCACTCATATGGGAAATTGTAGACGTTAGACCGACAATATATGCTATATCTCTGCCACATTTTGCTTGATTTGTATGCTTTATGCAAAGTGATGTTTCAAGCGATACAACAACTTCCTCTGGTGTTTTCTTCTCAGCACTGGCAGTAAAGGAACCTGATAATAATGGCATAGCAAACAATATAATAAACCTCTTCATCACACACCTCGTTTCATATTTCATTTAAGTGATGAAAGTTTAACCGTTATCGGTTGCAAATCAATGCAAAATCACGTCCGTGTAGTTTGAAGGGGCTATTTGAGGAAATACTTTGATAAAACAGCCATAGCCACAGATACAACTATAGCTGCGATTATTTTCCATGTTTGCGAGTTAAGAGCCTTATGTAACTGGCTTTCTGTAGCTACAGTTGCCTTTAAGACCGCTGTATCAATCGCTATCTCTGCTATTTTTTCCTCAAACTTGCCAACTCTTAAATTCATGTTTTCCTCTCCACCATCTCCATCTCAACCAGAATGATATTGCGCGGCAATGATTAAAATTCAATTGGATGACACTACCCGAAGTTTATTATTTAAAAAAGAGTCTTAATAAGAGATAAATTGCTCCAATCACAAGCATCCACTCACCTGTCTCATTAATTTTAATTAATCTACCCTTTGCTTTTACAATTTTTCTTTTAAGAATTTCTATCGTTTTTTGAGCAGAACCTCTAACCTCCGCGCCTTCATCAAACTTATAATATCTACTAAATGACTCATCTATATCATCAGTAATACTATCGTAAGATTCCATATGGACATCATTCGCCATTTTTGTAATCTTATATACCATAATTAACCCAATGTATATCAATAGCAAAGTTAAAAAATCAGGAGACTTAACTAAACCACCTATTGCTATCAAAGCACCTGGTATTGCAAACGCCTTATTTTGACTAGATGATATAAACTCATTTATTCTGGTCGTATATTCCAAGTTTTTTGTTCAATTTCAGATAATATTTTATTAACAGAGAATCTTTTTGTGTATAGATCTAACAGCTCATTATATCTTTTGTAAAATTTAGCATGCTTCATAAGAATAGAAACAATATTTTTTTGCTCATCTTCATTTAAAATATCTAACAATGCAGACTTCATAATTGATATTCTTTCTGGTGATTGAGCATCATCTATAGAAAGTACTTTAACAAATTCCAAAGCATTTTCTAAGCACGCGGTGATATCAGTGTTACTGAAAACATCTTTGAGAGAACAGGATATATTTATAACTAACTCCTTTCCTCCAGATTCATTTGGTATGAAAATAATATAATCTTTCTCAACACAGTAATTTGCTATTTTCGATACTACATTTTATGCAAGTAATCGATAAATCACAATCATGAATAGATGATTGTTTGTCTTTCAGGATAAAGTATATTTCTGGCAATGCGTTGCTATTTCTTGTTTCTGTCCAAAAATCATTAATATTTTGATAAAATGGGCATTTCCCGTCAGTCCAAGAGTTGGCTTGCAATGAAAAACCAACTTCATTTTCTTCATTATCGCATTTACAAACTTTTCAAAGTCATAATCCTTACTTATATATTTTAAAAAAACATCTGGTGTAGAAAGAGGTAGAGTATCTTTTTTTATGAAACCATGAAGTTTCCCTTTTCGACCAAATTTACCTTCAATCCTTTTTAAAAAAAGCTGCACATCCCCTTTATCTAAATGCCAAAGTTTACCCATTTGGTAATCGAATGCTACCGGCTGCTCTTTCTTGAATAACTCAGCCGTTAAAGCAAACTGAGGTCTATATCTAGCAGGCATCACCACCACCAAGGGGTCATAGCCGCAACTCTCACAATGATCATCCACAACATAGCTTTCATTACCACATTCCGGACACCCTGCAATTGAAGTTATTAAAGAGTTACAAGTTAATATTGACAACGATATTTGCATTTATCATGCACTTGATTATGGTATACATGCGGCATTTGGTGGACTACAGCTGGGAATATTACATTACGGCAAGGATGAACTGGGAAAAGCCATTAAGTTAGTAACACCCACGCGGAAACATTGTCTTTTTCCAGCAAGTCATGAACTCTCTATTCAATTTACGAAGATAGAAAAAAAGTCAGTGAGCTAAACAATAAGAATGAGGAAATAATAAATAACGTTCACGCTATTTTAAATTCAATCACTACAACAAAGCGACTTATTGAAATTTGGCCGGAAGCGAAAGATTTAATTCCTTCTGAAGAAATTAGAAGTATAAACACTTCACTGTCAGTAAAAGTCGAAGACTTAAACAAAATGATTGGCATACCCAAAATCGAGGATTAAACAATGTCAGACAATAAAAGACACGTGCACGCTGATGCAATGCTTGAATATGCGATAGATGCTTCTAAGACTGATGAGCCTTGGAAATTGTGGGAACAATTATGCGCTGATGAAGAATGGAGGGCTTTGACTTCTAATCCGTGGTGGCACCCTGGTTATGTATATCGCCGAAAGCCAGACGTTATTACAATCGGAACAGTCAGTTTTCCGAAGCCTGTTGATTATGAATTAAAAACAGGTGCTGGGTGGCTGCTAATATTGGAGGTTGTTATAAATGTAACTGGGGTGATAATGACATTGATATAGCTTTATTAAAAAGAGGCCTGATTCATTTAACAAAAGAAGCTGCTCAGCAACATTGTGATGCATTAATTAAAATAAGTAGAGGTGAGTTTTAATATAAGCGTTTTTAAAAAGCCCGCTGAAGAAGTTTACAGGCAGTGCTGGGGTGATATTCAAGAATTAGATGAAGATGATTTTAATAAAGCAAAAAATGCTGCTATTGCAGATTTGTCTTCATTGCTTTATAGAACAACTTTATTGGATATCGAAACTTTCAAAAATGAAGTTAAAAATTTAAACAACACAAAGTAAATAACATGGAACAATGAAGCCAGCGGAGGGCGTTGGGGATATATCATGAAAATAAACAAACAACTTTTCAATTTAGCTCAATGTGAAGCTTATATTGCTCGTCATTTGATGAGCGAAATAAACTGGTCAATAGCTATGAACTATCTGAGATTAGCATATGAAGATGGTTAAAGAGTGGCTCTTCGCTATGTTATATCCTGCCTGTTTAGTTCTCTTCTCGACGTTAATTTTAATTTTTTTGAGGTAATTATGCTTATAGTCAACTGTGATTCTTTTAAAGTCAATCGCATTAGCGAATCAAATGAAATTGAAATAACCGGAAATGTCACTATACAGGGGAATTCCGAGGAAGTACTTAATTCAACTAATCTTTGTTTCAACGAAGTGAAGGAATATTTCGAGCAAAAGGGATATAAAATAGAGGCTTTATGATATGAACCCATATGCCGTTTATGATGAAATTGAAGAAAAGCGGTTAGAAGAAGAATGTTACAGGGAAGTTATATTAGAACAACAAGGCATGGACGCCGAAACCATTTATAACAAGCTTCCTGAGCTTGCTGGAATCTTTTCAATCGAAACTAACAAGTTATTTGGCGAACTACTCATTGAGAACGATGAAGCCGTAGAGCTCGTTAATGCTCTTTTGTACGAACTGAGTTTAATGAAAGTCAAAATGGAGGATGTATGAGTACAGCGGTACAAAAAGTTTATGAAATCATCAACCCGCTCAAAACTGAATTTGAGCAAGTTTGTAGCGAACCGGGCATAGCATTTAAACGTGAGTCTGAATTTGCTATGCAGATATTCGCAAATAACGATTTTTTAGCCATAACCGCATTAAATAATCCAGTTTCAGCGCGTAGCGCGGTAATGAACATTGCAGCAATTGGCATTAGTCTAAACCCCGCACAAAAATTGGCTTATCTAGTGCCCAGAAACAAGAGTGTGTGTCTTGATATCAGCTACATGGGTTTGATGCATATCGCTCAACAATCGGGCGCTATTAAATGGTGTCAATCGGCTGTTGTTCGAAAGAATGACATATTCAAGCGCACATCTATTGATATTGCGCCAATTCACGAATACAACGAATTCGACACAGCGCAATCCAGGGGGGACATTGTCGGCGCGTACACAGTAATCAAAACAGATGACTGTGATTACATTACTCACACAATGAGAGCATCATCCATATTTGATATCAGGGATAGATCATCGGCATGGATAGCATATAAAAACAAAGGGAAATCATGCCCGTGGGTTACGGACGAGGAGCAAATGATTTTAAAAACCGTAGTCAAACAGGCTGCTAAATATTGGCCTCGCAGGGAGCGATTAGATAAAGCTATTGACTATGTAAACACAGAAGCGGGCGAAGGAATTGATTTTAGTAAAAATCAAAACTCTCACATTGATGTAACTCCCGCTGCGGATAGCACAATCGAAAGCATAACAAACTTACTTACAACAATGAATAAGACTTGGGACGATGATCTACTTCCCCTCTGCTCAAAGATATTCAAACGACAAATATTATCACCCGCCGAATTAACAGAATCGGAGGCAATTAAAGCATCTGATTTTTTAAGGAAAAAGGCATCATAAATGATCAGCAACGAACTCATTCTCAGCAAAACAGGGATTGATTTGCTCACGGTCGAACAAGGAAGTTATGATTGGCAGCGGTTAAGATTAGGTGTAATAACGGCATCGGAAGCCGGAAAAGTGATATCAAAACCGCGCAGTGGCACAAAATGGACTGACACAAAGCTGACATATTTCTATACGTTACTCGGTGAAATATGTACAGGCGGTGCGCCGGAAGTAAATGCAAAAGCATTGGCGTGGGGAAAAAATTACGAAGAATCAGCAAGAGCAACTTTTGAATTTGTAGCTGATGTAAATGTGACTGAAACTTCTATTTCATTCAAAGATGAATCACTCAGAACTGCATGCTCCCCGGATGGAATTTGCAGTGATGGACGGGGGCTTGAACTCAAATGCCCCTTCACTACTGCCGTATTTATGAAATTTAGACTGGGTGGTTTTGATGCTATTAAATCTGAATATATGTCACAAATTCAATTCAGCATGTGGGTTACTGGCAAAAATGAATGGTACTTTGCTAATTATGATCCACGCATGACAAGAGAAGGAATTCATTATGTCGTCGTTGAGCGTGATAAGGATTTCATACAGCAATTCGACGACCTTGTTCCCGATTTCATAGAAAAAATGGACGAATCATTATATGAAATCGGTTTCAAATTTGGCGATCAATGGAAATGAAGCGCAATCACGATAATATTCAAGTCGGGAGGGTTTATTATGTGAGAAATTTGCAAAAAGAAAGGATGGACAAATGAGTGTTCCTATTTATCTGACTGATATTGAACTTTTTTCAATAACAGGATTTAAGCAAAAAAGCCAACAAATAAAGTGGCTGATAAGCAATCACGTACATCATTATGTTAATCGACTGGGTAAACCTATTGTTATCAGAACAACTATTACCGGTAAATATATCACTCAAGCTAACGCGGATTTGGAAACACCTGATTTTGGAGCATTAACTAATGGCAAGGAAACGCAAAGATCATAATGATAACAAACTACCCACGCGCGTATCAAAAAACAAATATTCTTATTACTTAAAAACCAAAGATAACAAAACTATCATACTTGGACCACTAACAATGAGCATGATCGAGTTATGGGCAAAATATGATGGAGAAATAGCAAACCAAAAAATAATAATGACGTTTTCTAAATTATGGGGAATGCACTTAAGCAGCCCCGCATTTACTGAATTATCAGCACGTTCTCAGAAAGATAAATTACAGGGAGCAAAAAATATTCTGAAAGTTTTCGGTCATATCAATGCTGATAATATTAAACCAGAACACATCAGGCAGTATATGGATATAAGAGGAACTCAAAGTAAAACACAAGCTAATCATGAGCTATCTTATATGTCTGTCGCATTTGGTTGGGGGTATGAGAGAGGATATTGTAAAAGAAACCCATGCTCTGGGATCAAGAAGTTTAGTACTCCAATTCGTGAAAAATATATCACTGATGAAGAATACCAAGTTTCTTATGATGTATCCTCTCCGATTGTTAAGATAGCTATGGAGATATCATATTTATGTGCATCACGAATCGGTGATATATTGAAGTTAAAACATAATCAGATATCAGAACAAGGGATATATATCAGACAGGGTAAAACTGGCGTCAAACAAATAAAGAAATGGACAGACAGGCTTCAAGCGTCAATAGACTATGCAATTAAATTATTCCCGCCTGGGTCAAAAGAATCATATGTGATCATCAATACAAAAGGAAACAAATTTACAAAGTCAGGGTTCGACAATCACTGGAACGAAACAAAAATAAAAGCCTCAGAAATCCTTGGCAGGAAATTGATTTCACATTTCATGATATCAAAGCTAAAGCAATCTCGGATTTTGAGGGGAGCTCAAAAGACAAACAATTATTCAGTGGCCACAAAACCGAATCTCAAGTAAACGTTTATGATCGCAAGACAAAGATAACCCCAACTCTGGACCTTCCAAAAATCAGCAAAAATGAAAGAATATAGAGGAATTGAAATAGTTAAATAGCTGAGATAAAAGGATTTATATTTTCGTTTTTATACTGTATATTCTTTCAAATTTTTATAACACATTGATTTATATAAAAATTGTATCGGATTCTAATTCCGGAATTCCCAGGTTCAAATCCTGGTACCCCAGCCAAATTCTGAAAGCCTGCTTTCCAGCAGGTTTTTCGCTTCTCAAGCCCCTCAACTTCCTCCCTTAACTTACATAAGAATATATAAAAAGAAAAATGGACAGCCCGCGCCATAAATAGATTTACGACGTGTTTGTGAGCTGCCAATACCAATCTATACGTTACAATCCCAACGCATATTTAAGCGCCGCTTTTTTCATTACTCCAGCTCGTTGGGCTGCCATCAGTGCCAGATTACGTGCAACTTTCAGCCCCGGTAACTCATTACTGAACACGGTGTAAAACAGATCCATTCCAGCCTGCATCATCAGGTTATCCGGCATTCTGTGACGCTGATAACGCATAAGCACTTCCAGTGAATCCCATTTTTCTGTTAATTCTCTGGCCTTCACCAAAACATTAAGCAATTTATCCACATCCCGATAACCAAGATTTACTCCCTGTCCTGCTAATGGATTAATGGTATGAGCCGCATCGCCCAATAATACTAATCCTTCACGCACATAGCTGTTAGCGTGATGGCGAGCCAAAGGAAATGAGCCGGCGGCAACAGGCGTCACTTTACCTAATCGCACAGGAAAGGACTGAAAAATCTCCCGCTCAAGTTGAGCCATTGGCATTGACTGTAACTGCCGTATACGTGCCGGTTTGTCATACCACACCAGAGAAGCCCATTGGTCAAATAGCGGAAGAAATGCTCTTGGTCCAGAAGGGAAAAACTGCTGCCAGGTAATGTCTTGCTGTAGCTGCTCGGTTTTTACTGTAATCAACATACAAGCCTGTTTGTATTGCCAGCCACGGCTACCAATCCCTGCCATTTGCCGAACCTGAGAGCGGGCGCCATCAGCCCCGGCAATCAAACGGGTATTAATTTCAATTCCATTATCCAGAGTGACCAACCAACCCGCTTTCTGCCGCTGCATTGATTGCATTACCGCAGGGCACAGCAAAGTCAAATTGGGATATTTTTCAAACTGCCGCCACAGCGCCAGCTGCAAGATACGGTTTTCAACCATATAGCCCAGTTCAGGCAGACCCAGACTTTGTGCATCAAACACCAAATTAGAGTCATTTTGCTCCCAAGTCTCCAATTTGCGATACGGGGCACTGCGCATCTGTAATACCACATCCCATGCACCAAGTTGTTTGAGCAAATCTACAGAAGCACAACTGATTGCCGATACGCGCACATCAGGATAACTCTGTGCATCATAAGATTGTGGGGGCTGATGATCCAACAAAGCAACTGTCCAGCCTTCTTGCGCCAGTCCCAATGCTATCGCAGCGCCGATCATGCCAGCACCAACCACCACTACATCAAAAATCTGTTGCGAATTATTCATATCAGTCATGCTATTAACTCATTGATTGGCACAGTGTACCGGATTTTTAATCCTTCGGTAGAGAATATCCTGTTTAACAGTCTGGTCACTGCTCCCTCAAATGACTACAATATCCGGCAACTTTATGCCTAATACACAACTGCTTTTGCAGTGCAATAATCTTCTTAAGCACTGTAGAAAGCCCGGATGCACAAGAAAATGTCGACGATAAAAAAACTGTATATTAAAACTTGGGGCTGTCAGATGAATGAATATGATTCATCTAAAATGGCCGACCTGCTCGAAAGTACTCACGGTTATCAGTTAACCGATGTCGCCGAAGAAGCAGACATTTTACTATTGAATACCTGTTCAATCCGTGAAAAAGCACAAGAAAAAGTTTTCCATCAGTTAGGCCGCTGGAAAAATTTGAAAGACACCAACCCAGATATCATTATTGGCGTCGGTGGCTGCGTAGCCTCTCAGGAAGGAGATTTCATCCGTCAGCGCGCCCAATGTGTAGATATTATTTTTGGACCACAAACACTGCACCGTTTACCTGAAATGATCAACCAAGTTAAAGGCACCCGCAGCCCGGTTGTTGATATCAGCTTCCCGGAAATTGAAAAATTTGACCGTCTACCTGAACCACGTGCTGAAGGTCCATCTGCATTCGTTTCCATTATGGAGGGTTGCAACAAATACTGTACTTTCTGTGTCGTACCTTATACCCGCGGTGAAGAAGTCAGCCGACCGAGTGATGATGTTTTGTTTGAAATCGCTCAGCTTGCTGCACAGGGTGTACGTGAAGTTAATCTTCTCGGTCAGAACGTAAACGCTTATCGTGGTGCAACTTATGATGGTGACATCTGCTCTTTCGCTGAGTTAATTCGTTTGGTCGCTGCTATAGATGGCATTGATCGTATTCGTTTTACCACCAGCCATCCTATTGAATTCACAGACGATATTATCGCTGTCTATGAAGATACACCAGAATTGGTTAGTTTCCTGCATTTGCCGGTACAAAGTGGTTCTGATCGCATTCTGACTCTAATGAAACGTGCGCACACTGCCCTTGAATATAAAAGTATTATCCGCAAACTGCGTAAAGCACGACCAGAGATCCTAATAAGCTCTGACTTTATCATCGGCTTCCCAGGTGAAACCCAAGATGACTTTGAGAAAACAATGAAACTAATCGCTGATGTCAATTTCGATATGAGCTACAGCTTCATCTATTCCGCCCGTCCCGGAACGCCAGCAGCGGATCTGCCTGATGACGTCAGCGAAGGAGAGAAAAAACAGCGTCTTTATCTACTGCAACAACGCATCAATCAACAAGCTATGAGCTATAGCCGTGCTATGTTAGGTAGTGTACAACGTATTCTGGTAGAAGGAACTTCCCGTAAAAATGTGATGGAACTTTCCGGCCGTACTGAAAACAATCGGGTCGTCAACTTTGAAGGCCAACCGGATATGATTGGCAAATTCGTTGATGTTGAAATTGTTGATGTCTACGCCAACTCACTACGCGGTAAAGTTATCCGTACCGAAGATCAGATGGATCTTCGCATACACGAATCACCTGAATCCGTCATAGCCCGTACCCGCAAAGAAGATGAAATCGGGGTCGGCACTTATCAGCCTGAAATATAGAGATAATCAGTGATTCAACAAACTCATTCACAAATCGCAACCCAGGATATTTTCCTTGAACCGGCCGACAATCAGCGTCTGATGAGCCTGTGTGGCCCGTTTGATGACAATTTAAAGCAGCTTGAGCGCCGGCTGGGCATTGAAATCAGCCGTCGTGACAACCGTTTTAAATTGATGGGCAAACCGTTAAGCGTTAGTGCCGCCACCAATATCCTACGCCATTTATATGTGCAAACGGCCCCTGTCCGTGGTGTTATCCCTGATATCAAACCAGAGCAAATTCACCTGGCGATTACCGAGAGCCGGGTTCTGGAGCAAGCTGCCGAAAACATACCTGAATATGGCAAAGCCGTTAATATTCGAACCAAACGTGGCATGGTGAAACCACGCACGCCCAATCAGGCACAGTATATTGCTAATATTCTTAGCCATGATATTACGTTCGGAGTTGGCCCTGCCGGTACAGGAAAAACTTATTTGGCTGTTGCCGCTGCGGTTGATGCACTGGAGCGTCAGGAAATTCGCCGTATCCTGCTAACCCGCCCGGCAGTAGAAGCAGGCGAAAAACTGGGTTTCCTGCCTGGCGATCTGAGCCAAAAAGTTGATCCATACCTGCGCCCGCTCTACGACGCCTTGTTTGAAATGCTGGGTTTTGAAAAAGTTGAGAAGCTGATCGAACGAAACGTTATTGAAGTTGCCCCATTAGCTTATATGCGTGGACGAACACTGAATGACGCGTTTATTATTCTGGATGAGAGCCAGAACACAACCATCGAGCAGATGAAGATGTTCCTGACTCGTATCGGCTTCAACTCCAAAGCGGTTGTCACAGGCGACGTTACACAGATTGACCTGCCTCGTGGACAGAAATCCGGCCTGCGCCACGCGATTGAGGTTCTGTCAGGGGTCAGTGAATTGAGTTTTAACTTTTTCCACAGTGATGATGTTGTCCGTCATCCGGTTGTTGCCAAAGTAGTCATCGCTTATGAAGAGTGGGAAGCCACGGAACAAAAACGTAAACAGACACTCAGTGAACAACGTAAACAGGAAGCACAATGAGTTCAGTAATACTTGATTTACAAATTGCCTGTGAGAACTCACAAAATCTTCCTGAAGAGACCCTGTTCCAGCGCTGGCTGGATAGGGTTTTACCGCAATTTCAATCTGAAAGTGAGGTAACAATCCGCATTGTTGATGAGGCAGAGAGCCACGACTTAAATCTGACGTATCGCGGTAAAGATAAGCCAACAAATGTGCTGTCTTTCCCATTTGAAGCACCACCAGAGGTTGATTTACCCCTGCTTGGTGACCTGATTATCTGTCGTCAGGTAGTTGAAAAAGAAGCGGAGGAGCAACAAAAAACAGTAGAAGAACATTGGGCACATATGGTTGTCCACGGCTGCCTGCATCTGCTGGGCTATGACCATATCGAAGATAATGAAGCAGAAGAAATGGAATCTCTGGAAACAGAAATTATGCAAAAGCTGGGTTATGCTGATCCCTATCTTGCAGAAAAAGAGTAACCCCTCTCACCATTTTTATGCTAAAAAATACCAACAACAACTTATTTAATGGGAAATTTTCATTAAAACGCCATGAGCGACGACCATTCTTCAAGTAACGATAACCCTGGCCCTAAGAAAGGGTTTTTTACACTTCTTCTTAACCAGCTCTTTCACGGCGAGCCAAAAAGCCGTGATGAACTGGTGGAGCTGATCCGTGACTCTGAACAAAACGATCTGATTGATCCTGATACCCGCGATATGCTCGAAGGGGTCATGGATATTTCCGATCAACGTGTCCGCGATATCATGATCCCCCGTTCCCAAATCGTTACCTTAAAACGTAATCAAACCCTGGACGAATGTCTGGATGTGATTATCGATTCGGCTCATTCACGTTTCCCTGTGATCAGCGAAGACAAAGATCACATTGAAGGAATTTTAATGGCAAAAGACTTGTTGCCATTTATGCGCACCGATGCCCCACCATTCAGCATAGATAAAGTTCTGCGTCAGGCTGTTGTTGTACCTGAAAGTAAGCGGGTTGACCGCATGCTGAAAGAGTTCCGTTCTCTGCGTTATCATATGGCAATCGTCATTGATGAATTTGGTGGTGTATCGGGTCTGGTCACTATCGAAGATATTCTTGAACTGATCGTCGGTGAAATTGAAGACGAATACGATGAAGAAGAAGATGTCGATATTCGGGCCTTGGGCCGTCATACCTATACGGTGAGAGCGCTAACCCAGATTGAAGACTTTAATGAAGCCTTTGGTACCCAATTCAGCGATGAGGAAGTGGATACTATTGGTGGTCTGGTTATGCAGGCATTCGGTCACTTACCCGCCAGAGGGGAGTCTGTTGATATCAACGGTTATCTCTTCAAAGTTGCTATGTCCGATAGCCGGAGAATCATTCAGGTTCATGTTACGATACCGGACGATGCGCCAATGCCTAACCTCGAAGAAGAATAGGATCGGGATGAACAAAGTCTCATTACTAAATTGCCAGCGGCTTCGCTCTTTGCTGGCACTATCTTTCGGAGCCAGTGGAACACTGGCTTTTTCACCTTTTGGCTTCTGGCCTGCCGCTATTATCTCCTTATTTGGGCTACAACTTCTGACTTTAAACAGAACAGTCCGGCAAGCAGCATTTATTGCTTTTTTCTGGGGGCTTGGTCTGTTTGGCACAGGTATAAACTGGGTGTATGTCAGCATTGCCAATTTTGGGGGCATGCCAACCGCTGTTAATATTCTACTGGTCATATTACTTGCTGCCTATCTCTCACTCTATCCTGCTTTATTTGCTGGCTTACTCAACCGTTTTTTCGCAAAGACGAATGGGTTGAGACTCGCGGTAGCAGCACCTGCATTATGGCAACTCACCGAATTCCTGCGTGGTTGGGTTCTGACCGGTTTTCCCTGGCTACAATTCGGCTATAGCCAGTTAGATGGCCCAATGGAAGCCATTGCACCTATCTTAGGTGTTGAAGCCATCACTTTCCTGTTAATGGCTATCAGCGGGTTGTTAGTTCTGGCTATCACGCACCGAAAAATTGTCGCTGGTATTATCGCTATCGCCATTCTGCTATTACCGTGGCCAATGCGCCATTATCAGTGGTACAACCTATTGTCTGAAAAAGCGGTTGATGTGGCGCTGGTTCAGGGAAACATCCCACAATCCCTAAAATGGGACCCAAAAATGCTCAGTGAAACTCTGGATATCTATATGGGTAACAGCCTGCCATACATCGGTAAAATACCGATAATCATCTGGCCGGAATCTGCAATTCCTTCACTGGAAAGTTACCAACGTAATTTTCTGGCAAAATTGGATATGCTATTACGCAATCAGCACACCAGCCTTATTACCGGCATTGTTGATGAAAGAGCGGTTGATAGTAGCTATAAGACCTACAACAGCTTGATTGTTCTGGGTGATAAAATACCTTATCAATATCCCGCAGCCATTCGCTACGATAAATATCATCTGGTACCATTCGGCGAGTTTGTTCCTCTAGAATCTCTGCTCCGACCTCTGGCGCCATTCTTTAATTTGCCAATGTCTTCATTCAGCCGTGGTAACTACACTCAACCACAACTTTCTGTTGCCGGATATAATCTGACCGCCGCCATTTGTTATGAAATTATACTTGGTGAGCAAGTTCGTGCTAATTTCAAACCGGATACTGAATTCTTGCTGACTGTTTCCAACGATGCCTGGTTTGGTCACTCCATCGGCCCTTGGCAGCATTTCCAAATGGCACGCATGCGTTCCCTCGAATTAGGACGCCCATTGTTACGTGGTACAAATAATGGCATTACAGCCGTTATCGGCCCAGATGGGAAAGTGCAGGCAGCACTCCCACAATTTACCCGTAATGTTTTAGAAGTTAAGGTGACACCCGCAACCGGGATAACACCATATGCACGCTGGGGTAACTGGCCAGTATGGGGAATCACGATATTGTTTACCCTATTTGCACTGATCTATAACCGCCGGCAATCTTGATCCAAATATCCATACAAACAAAAAGGGAGCAAAATGGCTCCCTTATATCACGCAGAAACAAATTAACTTTCAATCCATTTTTTCATTCAATCGATAGAAAAAAACAAAGGAGCAACAAGTTATGCAAGCAAACCGTCCGCGGCCAGCGGAAATTTCACCAGAACTTTATAGCGCGATAGCCAAGGTCGATGAATTAACTTATAAATCAACCCTCGGTAAAGAGCTTATCGAACTCATCAAGGTAAGAGCTTCTCAAATCAATGGCTGTGCCTTTTGTCTTAATATGCATTCCAAAGCGGCCCGTAAAGCAGGAAGCAGCGAGCAAAAACTCTACCTCCTGAGCGCCTGGAAAGAAGCCGCTATTTTCACATCACGGGAACGTGCCGCTTTAGGCTGGACAGATGTTTTATCCCGGATTGCCGAAATTGAGGCAAATGATGAACATTACACCCCATTATTGGCTGAATTTGATGAAAAAGAGATTGTCGATTTGACGTTATTGATCGGCCTTATCAATCTCTGGAATCGTCTGGCAATTGGTATGAAATATACTTTGCCCAATCCCACCATTGACCCCTCCTGATACAATCCGGCATGGTTATTCTGTAATAACTCCAAATAACTGTCACCAATAGTTAACCATGCCAATTCTCAATGATTGACGTTACAAAAATAATCTAACCAAATGATTTATTGGCATTAATTTTATCCCTCCTTATTACTTTGGCACGTTAATTGCTTTTATCTCTATGAATAAAAAGGGAAATACCTGTTTCACTAATAAAAACGGGAAAGTGCACCAAAAAAGTGATAATCACACACCTTAATTGTGCAAAATAAGTAGGATTGTTCATTTATAGTGCGAGACAGCTCCCGAAATGGAAACAATTCATTTTCATTCCCTAACCATTTTGTACTATTTTTTAACACCATATATACATATAACAGCAAATGATCCTTGATTAAAAACAAATCACAGAGAGACTTTTGCAAACATGACATCGCAAACGATAATCACATCGAAGGAGTTGTATATGCGAATGCGTAACCTAGTATTAACCATAATGTTACTTGGCGTGGCAGGTGCTGCTCAAGCCGAAGAATTAACGGGAACATTGAAAAAGATTAAAGATGATGGCGTGATCATTGTGGGACATCGTGAATCCTCCGTGCCTTTTTCTTACTACGATAATCAACAAAAAGTCGTCGGCTACTCACAGGATTATTCCAATCTGATTGTTGAATCCATAAAGAAGAAACTGGACATGCCAAATCTTCAAGTAAAATTGATACCAGTGACTTCTCAAAATCGTATTCCACTGCTACAAAATGGGACTTATGATTTCGAATGTGGCTCCACTACCAATAACCCTGAGCGCCAGAAACAAGCTACCTTCTCTAATTCCATCTTTATTGTTGGTACTCGTTTGCTGACTAAAAAAGATTCCGGCGTAAAAGATTTCCCAGATTTAGTTGGTAAAAACGTTGTTGTCACCTCCGGTACGACTTCTGAAATATTGCTGAATAAACTCAATGATGAGAAAAACATGAAAATGCGTATCATCAGCGCAAAAGATCATGGTGACGCATTCCGTACCTTGGAATCCGGCCGCGCAGTGGCCTTTATGATGGATGATGCTCTATTAGCTGGTGAACGCGCGAAAGCGAAAAAGCCCGCTCAGTGGGAGATTGTGGGTAAAGCTCAATCTAAAGAAGCTTACGGTTGCATATTACGCAAAGACGATCTTGAGTTCAAAAAGCTGATCGATGAAACCATTATTCAGGCACAAGCCTCCGGCATAGCAGAGAAATCATTTGAGCTCTGGTTCAAACACCCGATTCCTCCCAAGAATCTGAACTTGAACTTCTCTTTGTCTGATGAAATGAAAGAACTATTTAAATCGCCGAATGATAAGGCACTTAACTAAATATATAATTAAAAAAATGACAATTTGATTGGCATCACAGGGTGCGAGGTAGCCGTTCCCTACCTCGCTTTTTTTTCTCGGCCAATCAAGTGTTTTCAAGGGATCAAGCCATACCCTTGCAGGGAGTATTATTATGTCAATTAATTGGAACTGGGACATCTTTTTGCAAGCTGCCCCTTTTGGCAATACCACTTATCTCGGCTGGTTGATAGCCGGATTTCAAGTGACAATTGCCTTGTCTATCTGTGCCTGGATTATCGCTTTCGTTGTCGGTTCATTCTTCGGCATCTTACGCACTGTTCCCAATAAAATATTATCTGGGATAGGTACCTGTTATGTTGAACTTTTTCGTAACGTACCATTGATTGTTCAATTTTTCACCTGGTATCTGGTTATGCCTGAGCTGTTGCCGGAAAAAATCAGTATATGGTTTAAAATTGAACTGGATCCTAACATCCAGTTTTTTATTTCGTCCACTATCTGCTTAGGTCTTTTCACCGCTGCACGTGTGTGTGAGCAGGTTCGGGCTGCCATACAATCATTACCACGCGGTCAGAAAGCAGCGGGGTTGGCAATGGGGTTAACCCTGCCGCAAACCTATCGCTACGTCCTGCTGCCAAATGCTTACCGGGTCATCATTCCACCAATGACTTCAGAAATGATGAATCTGGTAAAAAATTCCGCTATCGCCTCCACTATTGGCCTCGTGGATATGGCGGCACAGGCAGGTAAATTACTCGACTACTCAGCACATGCTTATGAGTCATTTACTGCTATCACACTGGCCTATATCGGAATCAATCTGGTGATTATGCTTGCCATGCACTTGCTTGAGAAGAAAGTGCGTTTACCGGGTAATATTGGAGGTCAATAAATGTACGAGTTTGACTGGAGTTCTATTGTTCCCAGTATCCCTTTTCTGCTGCAAGGCTTAGTCATTACAGCAAAAATCACCATTATTGCTATCGTTATCGGTATCCTTTGGGGAACTGTACTGGCCGTTATGCGCCTCTCTTCTGTCAAGGCCCTGAGCTGGTTTGCAACTTTATATGTCAATCTGTTCCGTTCTGTACCATTGGTTATGGTACTGTTATGGTTCTATTTGATTGTACCCAGCCTATTGCAAGATGTTCTGGGAATTTCACCCAAAACAGATATTCGTTTAATTTCCGCAATGGTCGCGTTTGCATTTTTCGAAGCAGCTTACTATTCAGAAATTATTCGGGCGGGCATTCAGAGTATTTCCCGCGGGCAATCTTCAGCGGCATTGGCATTGGGTATGACGTCAATGCAAAGTATGAGACTAGTGATCTTGCCTCAGGCATTCCGTGCAATGACCCCGCTATTACTGACACAGGGGATTGTGCTGTTTCAAGACACCTCACTGGTGTATGTACTCAGCTTAGCGGACTTTTTCCGTACTGCGGCAAATATCGGTGAGCGTGATGGTACTCAGGTTGAAATGATCCTGTTTGCTGGTTTTATCTATTTTATTATTAGTTTTGCCGCATCTATGCTGGTTAACTATTTGAAGAAAAGGACTGTTTGATGATCTCCCTGAAAAATGTATCCAAATGGTATGGCCAATTTCAGGTTCTTGCTGACTGCTCAACTGAAGTTAAAAAAGGTGAAGTCGTTGTGGTCTGTGGCCCATCTGGCTCCGGCAAATCAACCCTGATAAAGACGGTCAATGGCCTGGAATCCATCCAACAGGGTGAAATTCTGGTTAATGACATTAAAGTCAATGACAAAAACACCAATCTAGCGCAATTACGTTCAAAAGTCGGTATGGTGTTCCAGCACTTTGAGCTGTTTCCACACCTCTCCATCATTGAGAATCTTACTCTGGCTCAGGTTAAAGTGCTTAACCGTGATAAAAAAGCGGCAGAAGAAAAAGGGCTGAAACTGCTTGAGCGTGTCGGGCTTGCCAGTCAGGCCAACAAATTCCCGTCACAACTTTCCGGTGGTCAGCAACAACGCGTGGCAATCGCCCGTGCACTTTGTATGGACCCTATTGCCATGCTGTTCGACGAACCCACTTCCGCACTCGACCCTGAAATGATCAATGAAGTACTCGATGTCATGGTTAAGCTGGCAGACGAAGGCATGACTATGATGGTTGTTACCCACGAAATGGGTTTTGCCCGTAAAGTAGCCAATCGGGTTATCTTTATGGATGAAGGCAAAATTGTTGAAGACAGCAAGAAAGAAGATTTCTTTGCCAATCCAAAATCGGATCGCGCCAAAGAGTTTCTGGCTAAAATTCTTCATTAGTATTATCTCACTTCCGGTGGTGGCGCCTGTCGCCGCCGGATTTTCCCTCAGAACCCCTGTTGCTCGCGTATCAAATCAGATATGCTATGCCGACCTCATATTTCACCAACTAAATGATTGCTACAAGCGTAGCTTTTTACTCACCATAGGATCATCGGTGTCATGCAAGAACAATACCGTCCAGAAGATATAGAGCCGCAAGTTCAGCTTCACTGGCAAGAGAAGCAAACTTTTAAAGTGACAGAAGACAACAGCAAAGAAAAATATTACTGCCTGTCCATGCTACCTTACCCTTCTGGCCGACTACACATGGGTCACGTACGTAACTACACTATTGGTGATGTTATCTCCCGCTACCAGCGTATGCTTGGCAAAAATGTCCTGCAACCTATTGGCTGGGATGCATTTGGCCTACCCGCAGAAGGCGCAGCGGTAAAAAATAACACCGCGCCGGCTCCATGGACCTATGCCAACATCGAATATATGAAAGGCCAGTTGAAAACACTGGGTTTTGGTTACGACTGGGATCGTGAAGTCACTACCTGTACGCCTGAATATTACCGTTGGGAACAGTGGTTTTTCACTAAACTGTATGAAAAGGGCTTGGTTTATAAAAAAACCTCCGCAGTTAACTGGTGCCCCCACGATCTGACCGTTTTGGCAAATGAGCAAGTGGTTGACGGCTGCTGCTGGCGTTGTGACACCAAAGTTGAACGTAAAGAGATTCCACAGTGGTTTATCAAAATCACTGATTATGCCGAGGAGTTGCTAAACGATTTGGATACACTGGAAGAGTGGCCTGAGCAGGTCAAAACCATGCAACGCAACTGGATTGGTCGCTCTGAAGGTGTAGAAATTACTTTTGATGTGGCTGGCAGTCAGGAGAAACTGACCGTCTATACCACCCGCCCTGATACATTCCTGGGCGCCACTTATGTCGCGGTTGCCGCAGGTCATCCTCTGGCAAAACAAGCAACAGAAAACAACCCTGAACTGACCGCTTTCATTAATGAGTGCCGTAACACCAAAGTTGCTGAAGCAGATATGGCGACAATGGATAAAAAAGGCATGGCAACCGGCATGTTTGCTATTCATCCATTAACCAAAGAGAAAGTGGCAATCTGGGTTGCAAACTTTGTTTTGATGGAATACGGCACCGGTGCTGTCATGGCAGTTCCTGGTCACGACCAACGCGACTGGGAATTTGCGACAAAATATAACCTGCCAATCAAAGCGGTTATTCTGGACAGTGAAGGCAACGAACCGAATGTTCATGAAGCACCAGTGACAGACAAGAATGTCCTGTTTAACTCCGGAGAATTCAGCGCCCTGAATCACAAAGCTGGTTTCAACGCCATTGCTGATAAACTGGTCGAAATGGGCGTAGGTAAACGTAAAGTCAACTATCGCCTGCGTGATTGGGGAGTTTCCCGCCAGCGTTATTGGGGTGCTCCTATTCCAATGGCAACGCTGGAAGATGGTACCGTTGTTCCGGCTCCAGAAGATCAACTGCCGGTTATTCTGCCGGAAGATGTCACCATGAATGGTATCACCAGCCCGATTAAAGCTGATCCTGAATGGGCGAAAACCACTATCAACGGTCAGCCAGCGCTGCGTGAAACAGATACCTTCGATACCTTTATGGAATCTTCCTGGTACTACGCTCGTTACACCTGTCCAGAATATGACAAAGGTATGCTTGATCCGGCTGCGGCTAACTACTGGCTGCCAGTTGATCAATATATCGGTGGTATCGAACACGCTATCATGCACCTGATGTATTTCCGTTTCTTCCACAAGCTGATGCGTGACGCTGGTATGGTCAATTCTAATGAGCCTGCAAAACGTCTGCTGTGCCAGGGAATGGTTCTGGCCGATGCTTTCTATCATATTGGCAAGAATGGCGAAAAAGTTTGGATTTCCCCAGCTGATGCCCTTGTTGAACGTGATGATAAAGGTCGTATCATCAAGGCGACAGACAGAGAAGGCCACGAGCTGGTTTACACCGGCATGAGCAAAATGTCTAAATCCAAAAACAACGGTATTGATCCACAATTGATGGTGGAAAAATACGGTGCCGATACCGTCCGCCTGTTTATGATGTTCGCTGCTCCACCAGAATTGACTCTGGAATGGCAAGAGTCCAGTGTTGAAGGAGCAAACCGCTTCCTGAAACGTATATGGCGCCTAGTTTATGAACATAGCAGTAAAGGAGCAACTCAGCCGCTGGAGATCACAAATCTGACCGTGGAACAGAAAGATCTGTTCCGTGATCTGCACAAAACCATCGCTAAAGTTACCGATGATGTCGGTCGCCGTCAGGCATTCAACACGGCCATCGCTGCCGTGATGGAATTGATGAATAAACTGACTCGCGCACCACAGGAAACAGAGCAAGATCGCGCTCTGATGCAGGAAGCGCTGTTGGCGGTTGTCCGTATGTTGTCACCAATCACGCCTCACGCTTGTTTTACTATGTGGCAAGCTCTGGGCGGTGAAGGTGATATCGATACGGCTGACTGGCCGCAAGCTGATGAGCAAGCAATGGTTGATGACACCAAACTGGTAGTCATTCAAGTTAACGGTAAAGTACGTGGTCGTGTTACTGTACCGGCAGATTCTACTAAAGAATATGTTCATAATATGGCAGTAAAAGAGTATGGAGTGGCGAGATACCTTGAAAGCGTCACTATTCGTAAGGTCATTTATGTACCAGGCAAACTGCTGAATCTGGTCGTCGGCTGATAAAGGAGGCAATGTGCGGCATCGTATTTTAACGTTGTTGCTGGGGCTAGCGGTATTAGTCACCGCTGGCTGCGGTTTTCATCTGCGCGGTACCACTCAGGTACCACCGGAGCTCAAAAAGCTGCAATTAACAGGCAGTGATCCATATGGACCTCTGACCCGTTCTGTTCGCCAACAACTTCGTCTGAATAACGTCACTATTCTTGAGAATGGTAGCGCCGAAATCCCTATTCTGAGGCTAATCGGTTCTTCTGAAAATAAAGACACCGTTTCCGTTTTCCAGGATGGTAAGGCTGCTGAACGCCAACTAACACTGTATGTCGATGCACAGGTTATTATGCCAAACGGTAGCATTTACCCGCTTCGATCCAGAGTTGACCGTTCTTTCTTCGACAACCCGTTAGAAGCACTGGCAAAAGATGCTGAAAACGAGATGATCAATCAAGAAATGCGCGAGCAAGCTGCACGTCAGTTAGTTCGCCAGTTACTGACTGTTCACAGTGCAGAAAAACAGAAAGTCAGAGAAAAACAAGCGGAACAGCAAACTGCGCAAGCACAATGATCAAACTCTATCCCGAACAACTGATTTCGCAGCTCAATGAAGGGCTGCGAAACTGTTATCTGATATGGGGCAATGAACCCCTGCTATTACAGGAAAGCCAGGATCATATTCGCAAGGCGGCTGAACAGCACTCTTTCACTGAACACTTCACTTATACTCTGGATAATCATACCGAATGGGATGAAGTATTCAGTGTTTGCCAATCATTAAGCCTGTTTGCTAGTCGTCAAACACTCACTTTACTGTTGCCGGAAAATGGCCCTAATACAGTAATGGCTGAACAACTGGTAAAACTGGCGGAATTACTTCATCCGGATATACTGCTGATATTGCGCGGTTTAAAATTGACTAAAGCTCAGGAGAATAGTAGCTGGTTTAAAACATTAGGGAGAAACGGTGTTTACATCAGTTGTCAAACGCCCGAATTGAACCGCCTGCCTCAATGGGTCGCGCAACGAGCCAAAGTCATGAAATTGACTCTGGAAGAGCAAGCCAATCAACTGCTGTGTTACTGCTATGAAGGAAACTTATTAGCGCTGACTCAGGCTCTTGAGCGGCTCTTCCTGCTATATCCAGATGGTAAACTGACCTTACACCGTATTGAAAATGCAGTGAATGACGCGGCTCACTTTACACCTTATCACTGGGTAGACTCTCTATTATCAGGTAAGGCAAAACGAGCCTGGCATATTCTGAAACAGTTACAACAGGAAGATTGTGAGGCCGTTATTCTGTTACGTACCCTACAACGTGAATTACTGCTGCTACTTACACTAAAGCGCCAAAGCACCACAACTGCTATAAAAATTCTGTTAGATCAATATCGAATATGGCAAAACCGCCGTCCGTTACTAACAAATGCACTACAACGCTTAACTCAGCATGATTTACAGCTGGCAGTCCATTTACTTGTACAAATGGAACTCCGGGTGAAACAAGATTACGGTCAGTCCGTTTGGCCAGATTTAGAAACAATTTCCATGTTGTTATGTGGGAAAACATTACCTGAGAGCTTTTTTAATGTCTCACGCCATTGATTCTCTTTGTCCGACACATCCCGTTATTCAGGCATTATTTGGTGGAACATTTGATCCAATTCATTATGGACACCTGCATCCAGTTGAAGCCCTGGCACATCAAACTGGCCTAAAGCAAGTGATTCTACTGCCAAATCATATCCCTCCCCACCGCCCACAGCCAGAAGCCACCGCGCAACAACGGCTTGAAATGGTTCGGCTGGCAGTACAGGGCAATCCTCTATTCACCATTGATACCCGTGAACTGGAGCGTACCACCCCATCGTACACAATTGATACGTTGGAATCATTCCGTCAAGAGTTTGGTGAAAATCAACCACTGGCATTTATAATCGGCCAAGACGCTTTGTTATCACTACATACCTGGCACCGCTGGCAAGAACTGCTGAATATCTGCCATTTGCTAGTTTGTGCTCGTCCCAGTTATCAAACCCAGCTTTCTACAATCGAAATGCAGCAATGGCTTACCCAACATCAAATCGACGATCCCGCTCTGCTTAGTAGCAAACCTAACGGTTATATCTATCTGGCAAATACGCCATTGTTACGTATCTCAGCAACAGATATTCGGCAACGTCACCAGCAAGGGCTAAGTTATGATGATTTGTTACCCCCTTCAGTACAAAAGTATATAGATTCACAGGGGTTATATCGCCAATAGCGAAATCTGCCCCGATTAGTCACTTAGTTGGCTTACCCTTAAGTGACCTGGCATGCTATTATTCCGCACTATTTGCTCAATTTTAATAAAAAATAAGGATGAACCTTTTGCAAGGTAAAGAACTCCAACAGTTTGTTATTGATAAACTTGAAGACTCCAAAGCACAGGATATTATTTCTCTGGATGTTCACGGGAAATCTAGCATTACCGATTGCATGATTATCTGCACCGGAACCTCCAACCGCCATCTGATGTCTATCGCAGACAATCTGGTTGGTGACTGTCGTGCGAGTGGTTTGACTCCACTTGGTGTTGAGGGACAGGGCATATCTGACTGGATTGTCGTAGACCTTGGTGAAGTGATTGTACATGTGATGCAAGAAGAGAGTCGACGCATGTATGAACTTGAAAAGCTTTGGAGCTGAGTTTGAAGCTGCAATTAGTCGCTGTAGGTACAAAAATGCCGGACTGGATACAGGCCGGCTTTATGGATTATTTGCGCCGTTTTCCAAAAGACATGCCATTTGATCTGGTAGAAATTCCGGCTGGAAAACGAGGCAAAAACGCGGATATTAAACGCATTCTGGAAAGAGAAGGAGAACAAATGCTGGCTGCTGTCGGCAAAAGCAACCGTATTGTTACTCTGGATATTCCTGGTTCCCGTTGGGAAACACCTCAACTGGCGCAACAGCTTGAACATTGGAAACAGGATGGCAGAGATGTCAGTTTGCTGATCGGCGGGCCAGAAGGTCTTGCGCCGGCATGTAAAGCTGCCGCAGAACAGAGCTGGTCACTGTCGCCACTGACCTTGCCCCATCCTTTAGTCCGGGTTTTAGTTGCAGAAAGCCTGTACCGGGCATGGAGTATTACCACCAATCATCCCTATCATCGGGAATAATTTGGTTACCAACGGATAAAGCGAATTCTGGCAATGGGATGAAAAATAAACGTACCCCTTTTCGTGATTACACGGCTGAATCAGCCCTGTTTGCCCGCCGCGCATTGGTGGCGTTTATTGTTATCTTGGTACTGACGGGTGTCTTGGTTGCCAATCTTTATCATTTACAAATCACCCGCCACGAAGACTACCAAACACGCTCAAACGAAAACCGTATTAAACTGGTTCCAATCGCGCCAAGTCGGGGTATTATTTATGATCGTAAAGGCACACCATTGGCACTTAACCGAACAATTTACCAGTTGGAAATCGTACCTGAAAAGGTAGAACATCTTGAGCAAACACTAAATGATTTACGGGATGTTATCGATCTGACTGACGAAGACATTGCCAACTTTGGAAAAGAACGTAAGCGCTCACGCCGCTTTACCTCTATCCCATTGAAAACGTCGCTTGATCATATTCAAGTGGCGCGTTTTGCTGTTAACCAGTACCGTTTTCCCGGCCTTGAAATAAAAGGCTATCAACGCCGTTTCTATCCTTATGGTTCAGCATTGACTCATATCATTGGCTATGTCGCTAAAATTAACGATAAAGATGTGGAACGGCTGGATAAAGAAGGGATTTTACCCAATTATGCAGCCACCCATGATATCGGCAAGCTGGGTATTGAACGTTATTATGAGTCTATTTTACATGGCAGAACCGGTTATGAAGAAGTTGAAGTCAATAATCGTGGCCGTGTGATACGTCAATTACATGAACAACCGCCGCAGGCCGGACAGGATATTTACCTGACTATCGATCTTGAATTGCAGATCTATATTGAGAAACTTCTCACAACCAGCCGGGCCGCTGTCGTGGTCAGTGATCCAAGGAATGGGGAAATTCTGGCCCTGGTATCTAACCCTAGTTATGACCCAAACCTGTTCGTAAACGGTATCTCCAATAAGAACTATCAGGAATTATTAAACAACCCTGACCGACCGCTTATTAATCGTGCGACCCAAGGGATCTATCCTCCGGCTTCAACCGTTAAACCTTTCATTACCGTTGCAGCACTCAGCACAAGCATTATCAATAAAAATACAACCATTTTTGATCCGGGCTGGTGGCAATTGCCAGGTTCAGAAAAACGCTATCGTGACTGGAAACGCTGGGGGCATGGTAGTCTCAATGCATATAAAGCCATTGTGGAATCTGCCGATACTTTCTTCTATCAAGTTGCCTATGATATGGGCATTGATCGTCTGTCTGAGTGGATGACCAAATTTGGTTATGGGGAATACACCGGAATCGACCTGGCTGAAGAACGTACAGGGATAATGCCAACCCGAGAGTGGAAGCAAAGAAAATATAAAAAACCCTGGTATCAGGGAGATACTATTCCTGTGGGTATCGGCCAGGGATACTGGACAGCAACCCCCATTCAAATGGTCAAGGCGCTGACAACCTTAATTAACGACGGTAATGTGAAAACGCCGCATCTGTTACTGGGTAAAAAGTTGAAAGGTGAAATGATCCCTTATCAACAAACGAAAAATATTCAGATTGGTGATATCCATTCAGGGTACTGGGAACTGGCGAAAAGTGGCATGTATGGTGTTGCTAACCTGCCAAATGGTACCGGACACAAGAGTTTTATCGGCACACCGTATAAAGCAGCCGTTAAATCAGGAACAGCACAGGTCTATAGTTATGAAACTTACAATGCCAGTAAAATTGCTGAACATTTACGGGATCACAAACTGATGATTGCTTTCGCCCCTTATGAGAATCCGACGGTAGCCCTTTCCATTATTTTAGAGAATGGTGGTGCAGGTCCGGCAGTGGGAACTCTTGTCCGCCAGATCCTCGACCATGTACAGTTAGGGGATAACAATACAATATTACCGGATGCTGCCCCTGCACCACCCGGAACAGAAAGTGACTGAACAACACCATGACAGAAAACCAGAAAAAGGTTCCTCTCTGGACCAGATTACATATCGACCCGCCATTGCTGCTGTGCATTCTGGCACTACTGGTATACAGCGCTTTTGTTATGTGGAGCGCCAGCGGCCAAGATATGGGGATGATGGAGCGCAGAATCGGCCAAATTGGCGCCGGATTTGTTGTTATGATCATTATGGCGCAGATCCCACCAAGAGTTTATGAAAGTTGGGCGCCTTATCTATATATTGTTTGTGTCATTTTACTGATTTTCGTCGATGCTTTCGGCCAGATCAGTAAAGGGGCACAGCGCTGGCTTGATCTGGGGATCATCCGTTTCCAACCTTCTGAAATTGCCAAAATCGCAGTACCACTGATGATTGCCCGTTTTATGAACCGCGATTTATGTCCGCCATCGCTGAAAAATACCACTATCGCTTTAATGCTGATTTTTCTACCCACTTTACTGGTCGCCGCCCAACCAGACCTGGGTACTTCAATTCTAGTCGCGGCTTCCGGTCTGTTTGTCCTGTTCCTTGCCGGAATGAGCTGGCGGCTGATTAGTATTGCTGCTCTGCTATTAGCCTGTTTTATCCCTATCTTGTGGTTCTTTCTGATGCATGGATACCAACGTGATCGCGTAATGATGTTACTTGATCCAGAAACTGACCCATTGGGTAAGGGTTATCACATCATTCAATCGAAAATCGCTATTGGCTCCGGAGGCTTATCAGGTAAAGGCTGGTTGTTCGGGACACAATCTCAGCTGGAATTTCTTCCTGAACGCCATACAGACTTCATATTTGCCGTGCTATCGGAAGAGCTTGGCTTGATTGGCGTGCTACTGTTATTAACATTATATTTGTTATTAATTATGCGCGGGCTGGTTATCGCAACCAGAGCACAGAATACTTTTGGCCGGGTCATGGTTGGCGGCCTGATGCTGATCTTGTTTGTTTATATCTTCGTAAATATCGGCATGGTGAGCGGTATCCTGCCTGTGGTAGGGGTTCCTCTGCCATTTGTTAGTTATGGCGGTTCAGCATTGATCGTCTTAATGGCTGGTTTCGGAATTATAATGTCGATTCACACTCACAGAAAATTATTATCTAAAAGTTTATAGAGAAGAGGTTTCAATGCGTCAACACTGGATTATACTCGGCATGATTGTGGCTTCATTATCCGGCTGTACCACTCCTGACGAGCAAAAATCTTCCCCGTCACCGGCAGTACCAACGCAGGATGTTCTGGGCGCCGAGCCTCATTATGAGCCTTATCACCCCAGCGCCAATAATGATTATCAGATGAACGGACATATTTATCATATTGTTCAAGACCCATCTCAGTTCAGTGAAACGGGTTATGCCAGTTGGTATAGCGCAGAATCCAGCGGCAAAATGACAGCGATTGGTGAACGTTTCAATCCTTATGCTCTGACGGCAGCCCACCCTACTCTGCCAATTCCGAGTTATGTCCGTGTGACCAACTTGAGTAATGGCCGTATGATGGTTGTCAGAATCAATGATCGTGGTCCTTATAAACAGGGGCGGATTATCGATCTGTCAAAAGCTTCTGCTGAACGCCTGAACCTGACTCAAAGTACCAAAGTTAAGATTGATTTTATTCAGGTTGCCCAAGATGGTTCTTTATCTGGTCCCGGTACTGTCGGCAGCCAGATAGTTAAACAGAGTTATGCGCTACCCGGCAGGCCAGTTTTAACAACAGGGCCACTGGGAACACCAACAATGGAGAATATTCCCGATCAAACGGGCAGCCAGCCTTTGGCAAATCAACCAGTGGAGCAGACACAACCGTTGACGATACAGCCGGAAGTCACTGGGCAACTGCCTACAATGAAGTTACAACCGCCTAAACCTGTAACAAACAGTATATCAACAACGACTGCATCATCCCCTTCAACAAATGGTTTTATGGTCCAGGTTGGTGCGGTTAGCAGTGAACAACGGGCAAAGGAGTGGCAACAAACCCTGGAACAACGCTTTAATGTTCAAGGACGAATAACCCAATATAGCAACGTTTATCGTGTACAATTGGGGCCATTCAACAATCGCCAGCAAGCTACCGATTTACAACAGAAGCTGGCTGATCAAATACAACAATCTTCCTTTATCGTCAGCCCTTAATTGTTCGCTTGCTGATATCGGGCTTTAACACTGATATCAGCAAGCGAGGTAAAAAAATGTAAACCTGTTGCTTGTTAAAATTTGCCAATGTCAGTATTTTTTTTCATTTGCTATGATGTGGCCCGATATCAACCTTTTCTCACGGATGTTGTCCAACCGACCATGAAATATACAACCACTTCTCGTTTTATAAAAAGTGCCACCTTGGGTATTGCGCTGGCAATAAGTGCTTCTGCCTTTGCCGATGGGAACGATGTAAACCTGAAAACGATGATCCCAGGCGTGCCCCAAATTGATGCTGAAGCTTATATTCTTATCGACTATAACTCAGGCAAAGTTCTGGCTGAGATGAACGCGGACGCACACCGTGATCCTGCTAGTTTGACAAAAATGATGACCAGTTACGTTATTGGTCAGACAATCAAATCAGGCAAAATCGGCCCAAATGATATGGTCACTGTTGGCACTGATGCATGGGCAACAGGTAATCCGGTATTTAAAGGTTCCTCCCTGATGTTCCTCAAACCAGGAGATCAGGTCTCAGTTTCTATGTTATCCCGCGGTATAAACCTGCAATCCGGTAATGATGCCTGTGTTGCAATGGCGGATTATGTTGCCGGCAGCCAAGAGTCTTTCGTTAATCTAATGAACGGCTATGCAAAATCCCTTGGCTTACAGAATACACATTTCAAAACAGTTCATGGTCTGGATGCGGAAGGCCAATACAGCTCTGCCCGTGATATGGCGCTGATTGGTCAGGCCCTGATCCGCGATGTTCCTGAAGAGTATGCTATCTATAAAGAGAAAGAATTTACCTATAATAATATCCGTCAAACAAACCGAAACGGCTTATTGTGGGATAAAAGCCTGAATGTAGATGGTATAAAAACCGGCCACACGAATGCCGCAGGCTATAATCTGGTCGCTTCTGCAACGGAAGGCGATATGCGTCTGATTTCTGCGGTATTAGGCGGCCATACTTATAAGGGTCGTGAAACAGAAAGTAAGAAACTGCTAACTTGGGGGTTCCGTTTCTTTGAAACCGTCGCGCCACTGAAAGCTGGCAAAGAATTCGCTTCTGAACCGGTTTGGTTCGGAGACAACGATAGGGTTCAGCTAGGCGTTGATAAAGATGTTTATCTAACTATTCCCCGTGGCCGTCTGAAAGATTTGAAAGCCAGTTATGTCATGAATAATACTGAATTACATGCACCGTTAGCGAAAAGTCAGGTCGTCGGTACCATCAATTTTCAACTTGATGGCAAGACTGTTGAACAACGCCCATTAGTCATCATGAATGAAGTGAAAGAAGGCAGCATCTTCAGCCGTTTTATCGATTACATCAAACTGCTATTTCATCATTGGTTTGGCTAATCCTTGAAATAGTTAAACTATAAAAAACATAACCCATAGAAGCGAGCCAGGCTTATAGCCTGACCACAATAAAAATCCCCGCGATTTAAAGCGGGGAAAATATCGAATTTTACAGAAGAGACTGACCGTACGTATTGCGGAAAGCAAAACAGGAGCGCCCATGAAAACGAAATTAAATGAACTGCTCGAGTTCCCTTGTTCATTCACTTACAAAGTGATGGGCTTGGCTGAGCCTGAGTTAGTCAATCAGGTCGTTGAAGTAGTTCAGCGCCATGCGCCGGGCGATTACTCCCCACAAGTGAAGCCAAGCAGCAAAGGCAGCTACCACTCAGTATCCATTACTATTAATGCAACTCATATTGAACAGGTAGAAACTCTGTATGAAGAGTTAGGCAACCTTGAACTGGTACGGGTAGTGTTGTAATACAAGCCAGAAAAATCCCCTGTAATTTCACGGGGGATCCTTTATCTATCAGAAACACCATAGTTTCAAGTGGACTAAACTGGTGAGAATCTCTTCTGAGGGTTATACTGACCAAATCTTATAGCTATCAAATGATGTTTCAATTGCAACATAAAACGATCTTCTTACGCCAATTAGGAATACAACCCTACGAGCCGATTTCTGATGCAATGCACTTGTTTACTGAGCAGCGAGATACTGATACACCCGATGAAATCTGGCTGGTACAGCATCCAAAAATATTTACTCAAGGGCAGGCAGGTAAATCTGAGCATCTGCTATCTCTCGGTGATATCCCGGTTATTCAATCCGATCGCGGTGGGCAAGTTACTTATCATGGTCCCGGCCAGCAGGTTATGTATATCATGATTGACATCAAACGCGCCAAAATTGGTGTACGGCAACTGGTTACAGCAATAGAGGATACCGTGGTTAAAACACTTGCTCACTTTGGTGTACAAGCTTATGCCCGCCCGGATGCTCCAGGTGTTTATGTCGAGGAAGCTAAAATCTGCTCTCTAGGATTACGAATACGTAAAGGCTGCTCTTTCCACGGACTGGCACTTAATATCGCAATGGATTTAGAACCATTTCTGCGTATTAATCCCTGTGGCTATGCCGGTATGAGAATGATTCAACTGAGTGATTTAGTCCCTGGAATTACTGTTGAGCAAGTACACCCCATTTTGGTAGAAAAATTTTGCCAGCAGTTAGGATTTAAACCGAATAGTTAAAGATGCTATAATTTTTTAACATTTTTCAAAAATTTTTTAATGGATTTATCATACAGTAGGCTGAATGATAAATCTCAACCTGATGAATTTAACACTGGAACCAGCACGATTATGAGTAAACCAATTCAGATGGAACGCGGAGTTAAGTACCGTGACGCAGACAAAATGGCGCTGATCCCTGTCAAAACAGTGATGACCGAACGTACAGAAATCTTGCGTAAACCTGAGTGGATGAAAATCAAACTTCCTGCGGATTCCAGCCGCATTCAGGGTATCAAATCGGCCATGCGCAAGAATGGTCTGCATTCCGTCTGTGAAGAAGCTTCCTGCCCTAACCTGGCTGAATGTTTTAACCACGGTACAGCAACTTTTATGATCCTTGGCGCAATCTGTACCCGCCGTTGCCCTTTCTGTGATGTAGCCCACGGCCGCCCAATGGCGCCCGATACCAATGAACCGGTAAAACTGGCTCAAACCATCAAAGATATGGCACTGCGCTATGTCGTCATCACCTCCGTTGACCGTGATGACCTGCGCGACGGCGGTGCTCAACACTTTGCTGACTGCATCTCTGCTATTCGTGAAAAAAACCCATCCATTAAAATTGAAACCTTGGTTCCTGATTTCCGTGGACGTATGGATCGTGCACTTGAAATATTAACAGCAACACCTCCCGACGTTTTTAACCATAACCTGGAAAATGTGCCACGGGTTTACCGTCAGGTACGCCCCGGCGCAAACTATGAATGGTCACTGAAATTGCTCGAAAAATTCAAAGAAGCCCATCCCGATATTCCTACCAAATCTGGCCTGATGGTGGGTCTTGGTGAAACCAACGAAGAAATTCTTGATGTTATGCGTGATCTGCGCCGCCATGGTGTCACCATGTTAACTCTAGGCCAATATCTACAACCTAGCCGTCATCATTTACCAGTACAGCGCTACGTCAGCCCACAGGACTTTGATGAAATGAAAGAAGAAGCTCTGGCTATGGGATTCAGTCATGCTGCCTGCGGACCATTTGTTCGTTCTTCTTATCACGCTGATTTACAAGCCAGAGGCGAAGAAGTCAAATAATCATAAGATTTACTATGATTAATATTATTTTGGCTGTATTTATTGGTGGTGGCTTAGGCAGTGTATTACGCTGGTTTATCAGCCTCCACCTTAATAGTATTTCTACTAACATCGCGGTTGGCACCCTTACCGTTAATTGTATTGGTGCATTGATCATCGGGCTGGGGTTAGCCTATTTTAATAAATCCCCCCAGCTTGATCCGATCTGGAAACTCATGCTAACCACCGGTTTTTGCGGTGGCTTAACAACCTTTTCCACGTTTTCTGTTGAGGTCGCTTATTTGTTGCTGGATGGAAAACTGGGATGGGCATTAGGAACAGTTCTACTTAATCTTTTCAGCTCACTACTGATGACAATTTTAGCTTTCGCACTAATGAACGAGCTTTAAAATTACACACACATCATAAAAATCAAAAAAAACCCGTCATATCAACGGGTTTTTCAAAATACGGAGTTAAAATCAGATAGCGACAACGTTTACAGCAGATGGACCTTTAGCGCCGTCAGTGATTTCAAACTCTACCTTTTGACCTTCTGCCAGAGTTTTAAATCCGTTGCTCTGAATAGCAGAGAAATGCACAAATACGTCTTTGCTACCATCTTCTGGAGTGATAAACCCGAATCCTTTAGATTCATTAAACCACTTAACGTTACCTTTAATTTTTGACATCAAACTTACCTTTAACGTGAAAATAAGACACAAAACCTGTGTCGTATACAGTACAGCAAATAAGTTGGTTGATTGTCTACAACCAAGATCACGAAAAGCGTAATAAAATACAATAGATCTTATCTTTTATTTAGTTTTGCTGCCAAATAATGCACATATGTAAATATTCTATCACCCTCCCTGGTCTTTTATCAGGCAATTTATCAAACAAGCAAACTGTTATGCTTTTTCATGTTCCAGTAACCAGCTTTTAATATTCAGACCGCCGGTATACCCCACCAATTTACCATCATGCCCAATAACACGGTGACAAGGCACAATTAATGAGATCGGATTACGAGAATTAGCCATTCCTACCGCACGACAATAATTGACTGAACCTAATGCCAATGATAGCTGCTTATAACTCCACACTTCGCCAAACGGGATCTTACATAACTGCGACCAGACACGCTGTTGGAATTCAGTTCCTACCGGATTGAGTGGAACAGAAAACGCAGTACGTTTACCCGTAAAATACCCCCGTAACTCTTTCACGCACTGTTTAGTGATATCATTTTTCACTTCAGGCGCTGTTTTTTCATCAACAAAATACAGACTGGTTACTCCCTTATCATCCGCAGTAATATGAACATACGGTTTCGGGAATCCTTTAGGTGTATCAAAATACTGATGATACATAGCCACCTCCTCCATTGAAAAAATATCAATTATTATAGGGATTAGAGTAAATCGTCTTTTCAATAAATTGCAATGATGAATTCAGTTGCCCCCTTACCACCGACTAGAAAACTGAAATTTTCCTAAAAGGAAAAAAGTCTCCCAACAAATAGAGAATAAACAATACCGTAATTCTGATGATAGTCACTCAATATAAAATTAACACTATATATAGTACGGTTGAAATAAAATTTCACTACATATAGTATAAGTCAAGTTATAGCCTTTTGGAAAAATGTTACCTGTGAACCAAATTTCGTCATTACACACTCACAAACTGAAAAAGGAGTCATTAATGAACATTACTATTTATAGCAAACCTGACTGCGTACAATGCGACGCAACCTATCAGGCTCTAAACCAAAGGAATATTCCTTATCAGATTATTGATTTAACCGAAGACCAACAGGCTTTAGCGATTATCCGCACTATGGGTTACCAGCAAGTTCCCGTGGTCATCGCAGGCACACAACATTGGTCAGGGTTCCGCCCTGATAAAATCAACGCGTTATCTGAGAATTTGTAGGTTTACTATGAATATGAATCCGCTGGTCTACTTTTCCAGTTCATCCGGAAATAGCTACAGATTTGTCCAGAAACTAAAGATGCCAGCTCTCCGTATTCCAATAAACCAATCAGGTAATCTGCTCAATGTAACTTCACCTTACATTTTACTGACACCAAGTTATGGTGGTGGCAGTGCTAAAGGCGCGGTTCCACAACAAGTGATCCAGTTTCTAAATGTTGCCGGAAACCGGGCGCTGATTCGGGGAGTTATCGCCGCCGGGAATACAAACTTTGGCGAAGCTTACGGTATCGCTGGACGGATAATTTCAGAAAAATGTCAGATACCACTCCTATACCGTTTTGAACTATTGGGTACTGAAGAAGATGTGCATCAAGTACGCCATGGTATCCAAAGATTCTGGCAACATCACTCACCAGAGAATATATAATCATGACTTTCCAAATTAACGAGCGGCAGGATTATCATGCTCTCAATGCTATGCTCAATCTGTACGATAGTGAAGGAAATATTCAGTTTGATAAAGACAAACTGGCCATTCATCGCTATTTCCACCAACATGTAAATCAAAACACAGTCTTTTTTCATGATCTGAAAGAAAAACTCGATTTCCTTCAGCAAAAGGGACATTACGAAACTGGAGTACTAAAACAGTACGATTTTACTTTTGTTAAAAAGCTTTTTCAGCAAGCCTATAGTAAAAAATTCCGCTTTCAAACTTTTTTTGGCGCATTCAAATATTACACCAGCTATACACTGAAAACCTTCGATAATAAACGCTACCTAGAACGCTATGAAGATCGGGTATGCATGGTAGCACTGACCTTAGCTCAAGGTGATCAAGTACTGGCGGACCGTCTGGTCGATGAAATTATCAGTGGCCGTTTTCAACCAGCAACGCCAACTTTCCTTAATTGTGGTAAGAAGCAGCGTGGAGAACTGGTTTCCTGCTTCCTGCTGCGAATTGAGGACAATATGGAATCCATCGGGCGTTCAATCAATTCAGCATTACAGCTTTCAAAACGTGGTGGCGGTGTCGCCTGCTTACTAAGTAATCTACGGGAAACCGGCGCACCAATAAAAATGATTGAAAATCAGTCATCGGGTGTCGTTCCAGTGATGAAAATGCTGGAAGATGCATTTTCATATGCCAATCAACTGGGTGCACGCCAAGGTGCAGGCGCCGTTTATCTCAATGCTCATCACCCTGATATTCTTCGTTTTCTGGATACAAAACGGGAAAATGCCGACGAAAAGATCCGTATAAAAACACTCTCCATTGGGGTCGTCATTCCTGATATCACTTTTAAATTGGCTAAACACAATGAAGAAATGTATCTATTCTCACCTTATGATATTCAGCGGGTTTATGGCGTACCAATGTCTGAAATTAGCATTACAGAAAAATATGCTGAAATGGTAAATAACAAACAAATTCGCAAATCAAAAATCAATGCCCGTGAATTTTTCCTGACGTTAGCTGAAATCCAATTCGAATCTGGTTATCCCTATATTATGTATGAAGATACCGTGAATCATGCTAATCCAATTAAAGGTCGGATCAATATGAGTAATTTATGTTCCGAAATTTTACAGGTTAACAGTGCCAGCGAATATAACGATGATTTAAATTACTGCCATATTGGAAAAGATATTAGTTGTAATCTGGGATCGATGAATATCGCTCATACAATGGATTCACCTGATTTTACCCTTTCGATTGAAACAGCTGTTCGCGCCTTAACTGCCGTATCAGATATGAGCCATATTGGTTCAGTTCCTTCTATCGAGAAAGGAAATCAAGATTCTCATGCGATTGGTTTGGGTCAAATGAATCTTCACGGCTATTTGGCAAGGGAAAGCATTCACTATGGTTCTGAAGAGGGAATTGATTTCACAAACATCTATTTCTATATCATCTCTTATCATGCTTTGCGTACTTCAAATCAGATCGCAATTGAACGAAATAGCTACTTTAAAAGTTTTAAAGATTCCCATTATGCCAGTGGTGAATTCTTCAATAAATATACGGAAAGATCATGGCAACCTCAGACAAAAAAAGTCCGTCAACTATTTGAACAAGCAGGAATAACTATTCCTAGTCAACAAGATTGGCTTGAATTAAAAGCCTCAGTTATGGCTCATGGTATTTATAATCAGAATCTTCAGGCTGTTCCTCCCACAGGTTCTATTTCATATATCAACAATTCAACCTCAAGTATTCACCCGATTGTATCCCGTATTGAGATCCGTAAAGATGGCAAAACAGGACGAGTATATTACCCTGCTCCATTTATGACCAATGATAATCTTGAATATTATAAAGATGCTTATGAAATAGGGCCGGAAAAGATTATTGATACTTATGCCGCAGCGACTCAACATGTCGATCAGGGATTGTCACTAACACTCTTCTTTAAAGATGGTGCTACTACACGCGACATTAACAAAGCCCAAATTTATGCCTGGCGTAAAGGGATCAAAACACTTTATTACATTCGTCTGAGACAAGCTGCTTTAGAAGGTACAGAAATACAAGGCTGTGTTTCATGCTCACTGTAAAATTAATGCTGGAAATTTATTATGATTAGTAACCCTATATGTGCAATTAACTGGAATCGAATTGAAGACAACAAAGATCTGGAAGTCTGGAACCGGCTGACAACTAACTTTTGGTTACCGGAAAAAATTCCGTTATCTAATGATATTCCCTCATGGAATACACTGACGGCAGAAGAGAAAAAACTGACCATCCAGGTATTTACCGGGTTGACCCTATTGGACACTATCCAAAACACAGTCGGCGCTCCGGCATTGATGGAAGATGCACTGACACCTCACGAAGAAGCGGTTATGTCCAATATTAGTTTTATGGAAGCTGTTCACGCACGTTCTTATAGTTCCATCTTTTCAACATTATGTCTGACTACTGATGTGGATGACGCCTATCGCTGGAGTGAAAAGAGTTTTTCACTCCAAAATAAAGCTAAAATTATTCTAAATTATTATTGTGATAACCATCCATTAAAGAAAAAGGTCGCCAGTGTTTTTCTGGAATCATTTTTATTTTATTCAGGCTTCTATTTACCGATGTATTGGTCAAGTCGAGGAAAATTAACAAATACAGCCGATTTAATCCGACTTATTATCCGGGATGAAGCTATTCATGGTTATTATATTGGATATAAGTTCCAAAAATCATTGGATAAATACGCTAAACCAGAGAAAAAAGAGATTAAAGATTTTGCCTTTTCGCTGTTATTAGATTTATACGAAAATGAAGTGAAATATACAGAAGAGCTTTATGGTATTGTTGGCTGGACTGAAGATGTTAAAAAATTCTTACATTATAATGCCAATAAAGCATTAATGAATCTTGGGTATGAAGCCTTATTTCCGCCAGAAACGACAAATGTCAGCCCGGCAATACTCTCCGCATTATCACCTGGTGCAAATGAAAACCATGATTTCTTTTCTGGTTCAGGTTCATCGTATGTTATTGGTAAAGTAATTAATACAGAGGATGAAGATTGGGATTTCTGAAGAAAATGACTTTATTTTATATAGAATATTTTTAACGTCAGATAACCATAATACGATAATATTTAAAAACAATATCATTAAGCCTGTCTTTCAAACGATAAAATGCCATAAAATCCTTATATTTTTTATGGTGTTTTTTACAGTTGCAACGATTTCTGTGAACATTCGTTGCCAGAAAAAACCATTCCCCTCATATCAAACGATATAAACATTAATAAATCTAATTAATTGTAAATTAAATTTCATTCTAATCAGATATAATCAACATTATAAATCAATAACCAATTCCATCTAAAATACAATTGCCGAACTATTACTTATAATTCACAAAAATACATCAATAACAATAACATAGAAAAAACCACCCTTTCAGAAATAGAATAAATTCATAGAAAATAATTTGCTAATAATAATGAAATAATGCCAAATATATTGACTCCAATTAATTTAATATCACTATTTTTTACATTAATTAACATTAACATAGGGTTGTCATGCCCTCTCAGTATGTTAGGGTATATATCTTCAAAGAATCATGCAGAGATGAATAATGCATAAAACCATTAAATAACCATTGAAAGGAAAGTAACTATTTCATGGCAATTAAACTCGAAGTTAAAAACCTCTACAAAATATTTGGCAACCCTCCAGAATATGCATTCAAATTACTGAATTCTGGCTTGAATAAAGATCAGATATTTGAAAAGACAGGTCTGACTGTTGGTATACAAAATGCCAATCTGGCCATTGAAGAAGGCGAAATATTTGTCATCATGGGATTATCAGGCTCCGGAAAATCCACAATGGTACGCCTTCTCAATCGTCTGATAAAACCGACTCGTGGTCAGGTATTAATTGATGGTGAAGATATTTCTGAGATTTCAGAAACCGCGTTAAGAGACGTTCGCCGTAACAAAATCAGTATGGTTTTCCAATCATTCGCACTAATGCCACATTTAAACGTCATAGAAAATACAGCTTTTGGTATGGAACTTGCCGGCATCCCCAAACAAGAACGCCACAAAAAAGCGTTGGATGCACTGAAACAGGTAAATCTGGAAAACTATGCGCAATCCTACCCTGATGAACTTTCAGGCGGAATGCGCCAGCGTATCGGGCTTGCCAGAGCACTGGCCAATAACCCGGATATTTTGCTGATGGATGAAGCATTTTCCGCCCTTGATCCATTAATTCGTACAGAAATGCAGGACGAGTTACTCAGTCTGCAAGGTAATCAGCCACGAACCATCGTCTTTATCTCTCATGATTTGGATGAGGCAATGCGTATCGGCGATCGAATTGCCATTATGCAAGGTGGTGTTGTTGTACAAGTCGGGACACCTGATGAAATCCTGAATAATCCGGCAAACGACTATGTGAAAACCTTTTTCCGGGGCGTAGATATCAGCCATGTATTCAGTGCCAAAGATGTCGCTCGCCGCCGCCCAGATTCTCTTCTTCATGTTGCGCCAGGTTTTGGCCCTCTTTCCGCATTGAAAGTCCTGGATGACGAGAACAGGAATTATGGTTATCTGATCGAACGCGGGCAAAAGTTCGCGGGTGTGGTTTCCGTAAATTCATTGGAAAAAGCATTATGGGAAAAAAAACCGATCGAGCACGCCATACTAACAGAGCCAACCGCCGTTACCGCAGATATGCCTCTCAATGAATTGATTTCTGTTGTAGCACAATCACCTTGTGCAATTCCGGTTGTTGGGGATAACGACAAATACATCGGCGTTATTTCCAAAGGGATGCTGTTGCAGGCTTTAGATAAGGAGACACCAAATGGGTAATCAAAACGAACATCAAACTCAACCTACACAAGATACGAGGGATCCCCATCCCTCCTCGGCTGATAGCATAGATCCCTGGAGTAGCGAAGCCAATGTTGACAATTCAGCCGGTTCTGACTGGCTGGATGCACCAGCAGCAACCGTACAACCTGAACATTTCAATATCATGGATCCATTCCAACACCCCCTTATTCCCTTAGACTCATGGGTAACCCATGCTATTGATTGGGTTGTACTGAATTTTCGCCCGGCATTTCAGGGGATGCGTGTCCCAATTGATTTTGTTCTCAGCAATTTTGAACAATTTCTAACCTCAATGCCGGCACCTGTTGCAATCCTGTTTTTTGCCCTGATTGCCTGGCAGCTATCAGGTATTGGTATGGGTATTGCGTCACTTGTTTCGCTGATAATTATTGGTGCAATCGGAGCATGGTCTGAAGCTATGGTCACTCTGGCATTGGCCCTGACATCTCTGCTGTTCTGCATCATCATTGGCTTACCACTTGGTATCTGGCTGGCACGCAGTGGAAGAGCCGCCAAAATCATCCGACCTCTGCTTGATGCTATGCAAACCACGCCGGCGTTTGTCTATCTGGTGCCAATTGTCATGCTATTTGGTATCGGCAACGTACCTGGAGTTATCGTCACCATTATCTTCGCCTTACCCCCAATTGTCCGTCTGACAATTTTGGGTATCAAACAAGTTCCGTCAGATCTGATAGAAGCAGCCGAATCTTTTGGTGCCAGTCCTCGCCAAATGCTGTTTAAAGTTCAGTTACCACTGGCTATGCCGACAATTATGGCCGGTATAAACCAAACTCTGATGCTGGCGCTGTCAATGGTTGTTATCGCCTCAATGATTGCCGTCGGTGGTTTAGGTCAAATGGTTCTGCGGGGTATTGGTCGTCTTGATATGGGGCTTGCCGCAGTAGGAGGAGTCGGGATCGTTATTCTTGCGATTCTCCTTGACCGTCTGACACAGTCTCTTGGTCGCGACAGCCGCACCAAAGGCGTAACCCACTGGTATACCTCCGGGCCAATTGGGTTAGTTACCCATTTATTCAGCAAAAAAGCATAGCTTTGCAAAGGCATATATCAAACTGCAAGTTTTTAAAAAATATGATGACGACTACAGGAGGAAAAACAATGCGCAAAATAGTTATCTGGGCTATAACCCTGTCATCACTGATAAGCTTTCAATCATTCTCTGTCGAGTTACCAGGTAAAGGTATCAGTGTACAACCAATACAAAGCACCATTACCGAAGAAACATTTCAAACTCTTATCGTCAATAAAGCACTGGAAAAACTTGGCTATGATGTCAAATCAATCAAAGAAGTAGACTACAATGTCGCCTATTCCTCTATCGCTTCCGGTGATGCGACTTTTATGGCGGTAAGTTGGGAACCACTACACAACAACCAATATCAGGCTGCCGGGGGAGATACCAAATTTTATCGTGTTGGTAATTACGTAGAAAATGCCGCTCAAGGTTATTTGATCGACAAAAAAACAGCGGAAAAATACCACATCACCAACATTGCGCAGCTGAAAGATCCGAAAATAGCCAAATTATTTGATATCAACGGTAATGGCAAAGCTGATCTTACCGGCTGTAACCCTGGATGGGGCTGTGAAGCCGCGATTAACCATCATCTTAAAGCTTATGGCTTGAACAATAGTATTGAACATAATCAAGGAAATTATGCCGCCATGATGGCGGATACCATTACCCGCTATAAAGAAGGTCAACCCATCTTATATTACACATGGACACCTTACTGGATCAGTGATGTGCTAAAACCGGGCAGAGATGTTGTCTGGCTGCAAGTTCCTTTCTCGGCTATGCCTGACGGTGAAAAAACAGACACAAGACTACCAAATGGCGCTAATTACGGTTTCCCACCAAGTATTATGCATATTGCCGCCAATAGAAAATGGGCAGAAGATAACCCAGCAGCAGCTAAGTTGTTTTCTATTATGAAAATACCGCTTGCTGATATTAACGCCCAAAACCTGCGGATGCATAATGGTGAAGCATCACAAACAGATATCGAGCGCCACGCAAACAATTGGCTCAAAACTCACCAAAAATTATTTGATAACTGGATTGAAACTGCCGCAAAAGCCGCCAAAAATAATTAACATTCTAGATACCACAGTGAATTGGCCTATACCAATTCACTATTTTTTATGTCAATTTTCCCTTACACCAAATTGGACAATTCAATCAATGTTTGCAGATTTCTTTCTACTATCCTCTCGGTTCTATCGTTGAATCTAATAATAAAAACTCACTACAATGCACTCGCTTTTAGTGAGTTGTCCACTCCCTCTAACCTGCCGTTCGAGCATCAAGGAAACACATTTATGGAAGAAAATATTTCCCGTACACCGTTAAGCCCTGGGTTGATTGCTTTGATAGCAATTGCCACAGGTTTGGTTGTCGCCAGTAACTACTATGCACAACCGCTGCTTGATACTATCGCGTTACAATTTAACCTGACTGTCAGCGAAGCGGGCTTTATTGTAACCACAGCTCAGTTGAGCTACGCCGTTGGCCTGATATTCCTTGTACCATTAGGTGATATGTTTGAACGACGCAACCTGATCGTCTCAATGACAATGTTAGCCGCTGTTGGATTGCTGATTACCGCTATGTCACAAAATATCTGGCAAATGTTGCTGGGAACTGCACTGACAGGCTTATTTTCAGTAGTTGCCCAAGTACTGGTCCCTCTGGCGGCAACACTTGCTCTTCCCCATCAACGAGGAAAAGCCGTTGGTATAATTATGAGTGGGTTGCTACTTGGAATATTACTGGCAAGAACCCTCTCAGGAGCAATGACTACGCTTGGCGGCTGGCGAACGATTTTTTGGGTTGCCAGCATCTTACTGATAATTCTCTCCCTGACGTTATGGCGCTGCCTGCCTCGTTATAAACAAGTGACCACTCTCAATTACTTCCAGTTACTTGGCTCTATTGTAAAACTCGTCGCCACAACTCCCCTTCTAAGAGTACGCGCCATACTGGGAGCACTGACATTTGCCAATTTCAGCCTTCTATGGACATCGATGGCATTCCTGCTCTCAGCACCTCCTTTTAACTACTCCGAAGGGATAATCGGTTTATTTGGGTTAGTCGGCGCCGCAGGAGCACTGATGGCCACTAAAACCGGGCAACTGGTTGATAAAGGAAAAGGTTCTCTGACCACCAGTATTTCGCTGGTGCTACTACTTATTTCATGGATACCGATCGGCTTCGCCAAAGAATCATTAATCGGCTTTCTAATTGGTATTCTGCTCCTTGATACTGCGGTTCAGGGTGTTCACGTTACCAATCAAAGTACGATCTACCGTATCATGCCAGAAGCCAGAAACCGACTCACCGCTGCTTACATGACCAGCTATTTTATTGGTGGCGCTCTCGGCTCTCTGGTTTCAGGTTATGCTTATAAACATTCGGGTTGGTATGGCGTTACCGCCGCCGGAATGACCATCTGTATAATCAGCCTGATCGTGTGGTTTTTAGGCAAAAAGCATGAGCCAAAAACGTTGTAAGAAACACGTTATGGCAAAAGAATGTCTAAATAAAAACATTTATGAAACATTTGTAAGGATAATATTTTCTATTTGATTTCCTTTTGTTAATGTTACACAACATTTATATAACCGGATATATTGTATGCCTGTTCCTGACGCATTCACGCCTTTACCCAGTCAAAAATCCTCCTTTACTGAGGGAATAATAGACAGTTTACCCATCGTTATCGGGTACATTCCCGTCGCTTTTGCTTTTGGTCTTAGCGCAGTCAAACTTGGCTTCACCCCAATAGAAGCCATTTTCTTTTCATGCATCATCTACGCCGGCGCAAGCCAATTCGTTATCACGGCCTTACTGAGCGCGGGTATGTCATTATGGGTTTCTGCCCTGACAATACTGGCAATGGATGTTCGCCATATCCTTTATGGACCATCTTTAAGACATCGTATCAAAGGTAAACTGACGGAGAAAAAAACCCTTATCTGGGCTTTTGGTCTAACAGATGAAGTTTTTGCCGCAGCCACCGCAAAACTGATTAAAAACCAACGTAGTTGGAGTGAAAACTGGATGGTTGCTATTGCGGGCTGTTCCTGGCTTGCCTGGGTTGTTGGTACAGCAGCCGGCGCATTTCTTGGCAACGGTTATCTGGAATCCTACCCTGCGGTAGAAGCTGCCATGACTTTCATGTTACCGGCGCTATTTCTGAGTTTTCTGCTTGCATCTTGCAGAAAACAACACAGTTATTGTGTTGCAGCAGCGCTGATTGGGGCACTGTTGGGAATTACTCTTTTCTCAATCCCTGTTGCCATTCTGGCAGGTATTGTTGGTGGTTGTATCGCAGCATTGTTACAACCACGAAGCAGTTGCAATGACACTTATGAACAAAAGGAAACACAATGATTGACAGTAGAATTTTGCTCATCGGGCTATTTGTTGGGTTAGCCAACTTTTTGTTCCGCTATCTACCACTACGTTTTGGTAAAGCGCGTCAATCTGGCGGCAAACAAAGCGGAAAAACAGGCATTATTCTTGACAGTATTGGCATTGCATCTATCTGCGCTTTACTCATCGTATCAGGTATACCTGATGTAATGAGAGACAGTAAAAAGCTATTTCCTACCCTAGTGGGCTTTTTAACTATCTGTTTAATTTTTTACAAAACAAAGAAAATTATACTCGCAACACTATTCGGTGCGCTACTTTTTGGGCTAACATTCAAAATATTTATGAATTAGGTATCAATATCAAAAGAAATATGATGATAATAAATAACTACAATTGCTAAATTTATCTTTTAATATACCATTTGGATGTTTGATAACAAAAGTTATCTTACCAGTTGAAACTAATAAGGTATCTAAATAATGGAAAGTTCGTTTACGCCTACCGAAGAATTACTGAATATTCGTGCAGCACAGCAAGCCAAATTAAATAAAGATATCCCTTATCAAGAGATCCTGTTGACTAGGTTATCAATGCACGTCCAAAGCAAATTGCTTGAAAACCGTAATAATATGTTGAAAGCTCAAGGAATCAATGAGACTTTGTTCATGGCCCTGATGATCCTTGATACTAAAGAAAGCCACAGTATCCAACCATCAGAATTAAGTGCTGCATTAGGTTCTTCTCGTACTAACGCCACTCGTATTGCTGATGAATTAGAAAAGCAGGAGTGGATTGAAAGAAAAGAAAGTCATAACGATCGTCGCTGTCTTCACCTTCACCTGACAGATCAAGGTACAAAATTTTTAAATAGTTTACTTCCACCTCAACATGATTGCCTGAGAAAGCTTTGGTCATGCCTTGACCAGGAGGAACAAAAACAGTTAGAGACGTTAATGAGAAAATTACTGGTCAGACTTGATACAATGGGCGATTGTATCAAAAAATAACTTATTGTTTGATCGAACAATTTTCATCCAAACAACAATTTTCTGGTTAAGTTGTTCGAGAAAAATTTCCTTGTTAGCCAAGATGATCTTTTCTGCCAAAAGCTAACTATTATTCTTCGATAACATTGGATTGTGTGTAATTCATCTTTCCAGTAGTGATGACATACCACTACTGGAAAGTGAGCTGAAAAATGATAGTGGCCAAAAAATAGATAACAAGCATGGAGATTACTATGAGCACGAATGAGGAAATTGAAGTACCAGCACCACAAAATCCAACCGATAACAAAAAAAGACAACGCAGTCGTACCTTCGTATTACTAACTCTTGTATTTACTCTGCTTGGTGTTGTCTACTTTTTTTATTGGTTTCTCATTTTACGCCACCATCAAGAAACCGATAATGCCTACGTTACAGGCAATCAAGTTCAGATTATGTCGCAAGTTACCGGCAGCGTAATCACAGTTAACTTCGATAATACTGACTTTGTGAAAAGCGGCAGTGTATTAGTACAACTCGATCCCCGTGATGCAGAGTTAGCATTGGAAAAAGCAAAAACAGCACTGGCTAACAGTGTACGTCAGACTCATCAGCAAATAGTTAACAGTAAACAATATCAGGCTAATATCACTCTGCGCCGCTCTGAATTGACCAAAGTTCAAAATGATCTCAACCGTCGTGAAATACTTAGCGTCCAGAAAGTGATTGGTAAAGAGGAGCTGCAACATGCACAGGAAGCCGTTGCCAGTGCTCGAGCCGCTTTGGATATCGCTATCGAGCAATATAACGCTAATCAAGCAATTATTCGTGATACTCCGCTAGAAAAACAACCTGCCGTTGAACAAGCAGCAACAGAAGTCCGTAACGCCTGGCTGGCGCTCCAACGCACTAAAATAGTCAGTCCAATTGATGGCTATGTCTCACGCCGCAGTGTACAGGTTGGCGCACAAATCAATAAAAATACACCTCTAATGGCGATAGTTTCGGCAAACGATATGTGGATAGAAGCTAACTTCAAGGAGACTCAAATTGCCGATATGCGTATTGGTCAACCCGTCGAAATCACCAGCGATTTCTACGGTGGAAGTAAAATATTCAGCGGCAAAATCACAGGCCTTGATATGGGTACAGGCAGTGCCTTCTCTTTATTGCCTGCTCAGAATGCCAGTGGCAATTGGATTAAAGTTGTTCAACGCTTACCCGTCCGCATTACATTGGATCCTGGACAATTAGAAAAATACCCATTACGCATCGGCCTCTCGACTAAAGTAAGAGTAGATACCACCCGTTCTGATGGCCCTGTTCTGTCTGACAGAACACGCACCAAATCGGCTTATCACACCTCTGCGCTGACAATAGATATGTCCCCTGCAAATAAAATAGTCAATGACATAATTAATAATAACGCTTAAAAACAATACAGACAGAGGGCAACAGTGATGAGACAGCCGCTCACAGGGGCCAAACTTGCATGGATGACCATTGCACTATCCTTGGCAACTTTCATGCAAGTTTTGGATTCCACAATTGCTAACGTAGCGATACCCACTATCGCAGGTAATCTGGGGTCATCAAATTCTCAGGGGCTCTGGGTAATTACCTCTTTCGGTGTCGCTAATGCGATTTCCATCCCGGTTACCGGATGGCTGGCAAAACGCATCGGTGAAGTTAAGCTATTCATCTGGTCAACAGCCCTGTTTGCTATCGCTTCCTGGTTATGCGGAATTTCCAACAGTCTTGGAATGCTAATCTTCTTCCGGGTTGTTCAGGGATTAGTTGCTGGTCCTCTTATTCCTCTTTCGCAAAGCCTGCTATTGAACAACTATCCACCCGCCAAAGCAAATATGGCGCTGGCGTTATGGTCCATCACTATTATTGTCGCACCAATTTTTGGCCCTATTCTGGGTGGCTACATCAGTGATAACTATCATTGGGGATGGATTTTCTTTATCAACGTTCCTGTTGGTATAGCGATTATTCTGATTGCAATGAAAACGTTGAAAGGGCGTGAAACCCAAACAGAGATCAAACCTATCGACACAATAGGACTCGTGTTGCTGGTTGTCGGGGTTGGTTGTTTGCAAATTATGCTGGATCAGGGTAAAGAGCTGGACTGGTTTAATTCTACAGAAATTATCGTATTGGCTGTTATCGCCGTAATCTCCTTGGTATGTCTGACAGTATGGGAGTTGACCGATGACAATCCAATTATTGATTTGTCGCTGTTCAAAGAGCGCAATTTTACTATTGGTTGCCTCTGCTTGAGTTTGGCTTATCTACTCTACTTCGGCACAATTGTTTTGTTACCTCAGTTATTACAGGAAGTGTTTGGCTATACAGCAACCTGGTCAGGACTGGCATTAGCGCCTGTAGGATTGTTGCCATTGATAATATCGCCACTGATTGGTAAGTACGGTAATAGAGTAGATATGCGTTACATAGTGACATTTAGCTTTGTTATGTACGCTGTCTGTTATTACTGGCGTGCATATACATTCGAACCAGGAATGAATTTTGCTGCTTCCGCATGGCCTCAATTTATTCAAGGGTTTGCTATCGCCTGTTTCTTTATGCCGCTAACAACCATTACCCTTTCTGGCTTACGGCCAGAAAGGATGGCGTCTGCATCCAGTCTGTCTAACTTTATCCGAACATTGGCTGGCTCAATAGGAACATCACTAACAGCGACCATGTGGACTCAACGCGAATCAATGCATCATGCTCATCTTACAGAACACATCAATCCGTATAGCCCCGATACTCAACAGATTTATCAGCAATTATCAGCCTTGGGAATGAATAACCAGCAAATTTCGGGTTATCTGGCAAAAGAAATTACTCATCAGGGGCTCATAATTTCAGCAAATGAAATATTCTGGCTCTCTGCCGGCGTGTTCCTAATTTTGATTATGCTCGTCTGGCTCGCGAAACCACCATTCACACCAGGAAGTAAAGAGAGTGTCGGTGCCCATTAAATCTTAAATAGCAAAACGGGAGCACTCACGGCTCCCGCTTTTTCCATCAGGCTCTATTCTGTCGCCACCACTCAGCCAGCATAACGCCAGTTGCAACAGAAACGTTCAGGCTTTCAACCAAACCAGTGCCCCCGACAAACAAACTCATATCGCCATGCTCCCAAGCACTGTCACTCAAGCCATCATGTTCCTGACCAAGTACCAGAACCATTTTCTCGGGTAATTCAGCTTTAGCTAAATTGGTGCTGCTTTTATGGCTAGACGTTGTCACAATGGTGTAACCAGCTTCACGAAATTTATTCAGTGTGGTGGTAAAACCATCAGCATCAATACCTTTGATATGCTCAGCGCCACCTTCTGCTGTACGAATAGCCGCACCAGATTCTAACAAAGCCACATCCTGCAAAATCACACCCTGTACACCGAAATGCGCACAGCTTCGCATAATGGCACCAAGGTTATGTGGATTACCCACATCTTCAAGAGCCAGAACACAATCTTTTACCGGAGCACTTTTCAGGTAAGCCTCCGCACTCAAACCACTGCGTTTTTTAATCAGAAAACAAACACCGCCATGATGCTCAGTACCTGACACTTTCGCCAGTTCAGCTTCATCCACAACATGATAAGCTTTACGGTTGGCAGCCATCCATTTTAGAGCATTACGGAAACGTGGTGTCACTGACTCAACAAACCAGGCTCGAACTATCGCCTCAGAACGGTTTTTAAACATCGCCTGACATGCATTTTCACCATAAATCCGGGTTTCTTCCATTCGCTGACGACGAAGCTGCTCTGGATCAATCTGGCTTTTCCCACTGATACCGCCATGCTCTGGCGTTAAAGAATCACTCTCAGGGCGGGAAACTGTTTTCCAGGGAGATCTTTCACGCTCAGTAACACGCGGAGAACGGGATGATCGCTCATTGTCCCGGCGACGCTGACCTTGGTCGCGTCCTTTGCTCGACGGACGTTTGTTATTGCTGCGGCTGTCATTATTGTCCTCACTGCGGACATACATCACTTTGACTTTGCCATTTTTACCACTGTATGAATCGTTCATTCGTCTCTCCAACTACTTTATGGCGCGAAGATTACCTGATGTGTGCATGGTAAGCTACCTCTGACAACCACAATCCATTAAAATATGCCTTTAATTTTTTTTCCTGCCTTTTACCTGAAGGACCCAGATTCCTGATTTATGAATGATAATGCCGTTTTCCAACTGCGTCAGCAGCGCCTCGCTCGTTCTACTCGCCCCTTTCGTGCCCGTGGTTATCGTATGAACGTTGCTCTTATTGTCTACTGCCACAGAAAAGTTGTCTGTGCGATACAATCAAACCGGCGAATGCCGCCAGCCGCTTTTGCCTTATCATGTTTGATACCGAGCCAATGAAACCCAGTAATACAGGTAAATTGATTGCTGACATTCTTCTTACTTTACTGCGGATGCCCACTAGAGAAGAACAACATTATACCGCGGAAGTGGCTGCTTACTCATTTTAGCTATTTTCATCAACAATATCTGGCGGGTAAACCTCATCACCCGATAGCGTAAATCACAGCAATGCTCAACAAAATCCGTTACAGTAGCCACAATTAATCGCTAACAAGGAGCCTCCTGATGAGCCAGCGCGGACTTGAAGCTTTATTACGCCCTAAATCCATTGCGGTAATTGGCGCCTCAGAAAAACCAGAACGAGCTGGTTCAGTTATGATGCGCAACCTGCTTGCAGGGGGATTTGCCGGGCCAATACTGCCGATAACACCCAATAGCGATTCCGTTCAAGGGGTTTTAGCCTATCCTTCAATAGATAAATTACCGATCACACCAGATTTGGCTGTTATTTGTACTCATCATAGCCGCAATTTGCAAAGTCTGGAACAACTGGGACAACTTGGTTGCAAAACAGTTATTATTCTTTCCTCGCCAGAGCCCCAATTTACTGAGCTAAAACAGTGTTGCCAGCGCTATAGTATCCGGCTACTTGGACCAAACAGTTTGGGATTATTAGCCCCCTGGCAAGGATTAAACGCCAGCTTTTCCCCAGTTCCAATACTCAAAGGGAAACTGGCTTTTATCTCTCAATCTGCGGCGGTATCAAATACGATTCTTGACTGGGCTCAACACCGAGGAGTCGGATTTTCCTACTTTATCGCGTTGGGTGACAGTGTAGATATTGATATTGATCATCTGCTTGATTTTCTGGCTCGTGACAGTAAAACCAGCGCTATCCTGCTCTATCTGGAACATATTCATGACGCCCGTCGCTTTCTTTCAGCATCCAGAAGCGCTTCCCGCAATAAACCTATTTTGGTGGTTAAAAGCGGCCGCACCAAGCAGGCCCAGAAATTACTTGGTGAACAACAAAATCTGGATGCTGCCTATGACGCAGCAATTCAGCGCGCTGGATTATTGCGGGTGCAAGATACACATGAAATGTTTTCTGCTGTAGAAACATTAAGTCATATGTCACCTTTACGGGGAGAGCGGCTATTTATCATTAGCAACGGTGCAGCTCCAGCGGCAATGGCGCTGGATGAGTTATTCCGTCGTAACGGTAAGTTAGCAACGTTAGGTGAAGAAACAACGAAGACATTGAAAACACATCTGCCAGAAACTATCGCCTTACACAACCCACTGGATTTAAGAGATGACGCTACGGTGGAACGTTACATCTCCGCACTAAAACCTTTACTAGACAGCCATGACCATGATGCCCTGTTACTTATTCATTCTCCTAGCGCAATTGCTCCCGGCATTCAGACCGCCACAAAAGTCATTGAAATAATCCGTAAACATCCGCGGGGAAAATGGCTGACTATCTTCACCAACTGGTGCGGAGAGTATTCTTCACAAGAAGCCCGCCGTCTGTTCAGTGAAGCAGGTATTCCAACTTACCGAACTCCGGAAGGCGCTGTTACTGCTTTTATGCATATGGTGGAATATCGCCGCAATCAGAAACAATTAACAGAAACGCCAGCATTATCAGCAAACATCACAACCAATACGGCCCACGCCCATCAGTGCATACAACAAGCTCTGGAACAGGGGAATTCACTTCTGGATACCCATGAAGTTCAACCTATTCTGGAAGCCTATGGCCTCAATACACTTCCAACCTGGATTGCACATAACAGTGATGAAGCAGTCAGTATTGCCCAACAGATCGGTTATCCTGTCGCCCTGAAATTACGTTCACCAGATATCCCGCATAAATCAGAAGTTCAGGGTGTTATGCTTTATTTGCGCAACGCAAATGAAGTCAGAGCTTCTGCTCAAGCGATTATCGAACGTGTCAATCAGAATTTCCCTCAGGCAAGAGTTCAGGGACTGCTAGTTCAAAGCATGGCAAACCGTGCCGGAGCACAAGAATTGCGTATTGCAGTAGAACAAGACGAGGTATTTGGTCCACTGATTATGCTGGGAGAAGGTGGTGTTGAATGGTCACCGGAAACACAAGCAGCCGTAGCATTGCCGCCGCTTAATATGGCATTAGCGCGATACCTGGTTATTCAAGCCATTAAAAGTAGAAAAATTAAACTCAGGGGCTCCCCTCAATCACTAGATGTGCTGGCACTTAGCCGACTTTTGGTTCAAGTATCTAACCTGTTACTTGATTGCCCACAAATTGTACGACTAGATATTCATCCATTATTGGCTTCCGGCGATGAATTCACACTACTGGATGTTTCAATGGAATTATCTTCTATAGAAGGTGATCCACGGACCAGATTGGCTATCCGCCCATATCCAAGCGAACTGGAAGAAACCATAAAACTGAAAGGTGGTGCAGAATGCCTTCTACGTCCGATTCTGCCAGAAGATGAACCATTGCTAAAAGATTTTATCGGTCAGGTTACCAAAGAAGATCTTTATTACCGTTATTTCAGTGAAATCAGCGAATTCACCCACGATGATTTAGCAAATATGACTCAGATTGATTACGACCGTGAAATGGCATTTGTTGCCGTGCGTCATCCTAATACTACCCCGGAAATTATCGGCGTCGCCCGTGCCATAGCTGATCCTGATAATATCGAGGCAGAATTCGCTGTGCTGGTACGCTCTGATTTAAAAGGAATTACGTTAGGGCATCAGCTTATGATCAAACTGATTAATTATACGCGGGAACATGGCATAAGCCGTCTCAACGCCATCACCATGCCAGAAAACCGTACTATGATAAAACTGGCTAAAAAACTTGAATTTACCATAGATGTTCAATTTGAAGATGGTATTGTAAACTTAGCCCTCGAACTTTAAATCAACTACGTGATGAATCGCACAGACTTGAATCATTAGGTAGCAGAGCGTTAAATCATGCTCACAATTAGCCAAACTAATGGTATTATCGCCAGATCATTTGATTCATTGCTCTATATAATCGTATTTTCAGCCATCCAACATAAGAGAAAAAACGCACTGTGATGTTGTCTAAATTCAAACAAGCTAAACACCAACAACACCTTGCACAACTGCCTAAGCTACCTCAGTCAGTTGCTGATGTTAAAACACTTTATCAACCCGAAGTGTTCCGCAGCACCCTGCTGGAAAAAATTGCTAACGCTGAAAAACATATTTATATCATCTCCCTCTATCTGGAAAACGATGACGCAGGGAGAGATATCCTTAATGCACTTTATGCAGCTAAACAACAACGCCCTAACCTAGATATTAAAGTTCTTGTTGACTGGCATCGGGCACAACGTGGACGAATTGGTGATGTCGCAATGGCAACTAATGCCGATTGGTATTGTTCCATGGCAGAAACATATTCTGACGTAAAAATTCCAGTATTAGGTGTACCAGTAAATACCCGTGAAGCACTGGGTGTTTTACATTTAAAAGGTTTTATCTTTGATGATACTGTGATTTATAGCGGAGCGAGCATTAATGATGTTTATCTCCACCAACATGACAAATATCGTTATGATCGCTACCACTTGCTCCACAATGCAAAGCTTGCAGAAGCAATGAAGCACTTTGTTGATAATTACATTATCGCTACAGGCGCGGTACAAAAACTGAATTGTAAGAATCGCCCCCGTAGCCCTGAAATTAAAGCGCTGATCCGTCAATTTCGTTTTTCTCTGCGACACACGACTTATCAGATAAATAATCAGGCAACGAACGACGAATTATCTGTCACTCCACTTGCCGGTCTGGGGAAGAAAAACCTTCTCAATAAAACCATCAGTCATCTTATCGCCAGTACAGAACAAAAGCTGGTTATTTGTACTCCGTATTTTAACCTTCCAGCTATCATTGCCCGACTGATTGTTCATCTGCTTCATCAGGGTAAAAAAGTGGAAATTATTGTTGGCGATAAAACTGCCAACGATTTTTATATTCCACCAGAAGAACCATTTAAAATTATCGGTGCATTGCCATATCTATATGAAATCAACCTGCGCCGTTTTATCAGTAGGCTACAGCGCTATGTGGACAGCAATCAACTCACTGTACGGCTATGGAAAGATGGTGATAATAGCTATCATCTGAAAGGTGTGTGGGTAGATAATAAATGGCAGTTGATTACAGGAAATAATCTTAATCCTCGTGCCTGGGGATTGGATTTAGAAAATGCAATTCTTATCCACGATCCTAATAAAGAAATGCAGGAACAACGTACAAAAGAACTAAATTGCATCCGCACTCATACTACTGTTGTCAGTAATTATCAGGAACTAGACAGCATCCAGCTTTATCCAGTCAAAGTACGTAAACTTATCCGTCGTTTACGCCGTATCCGGGTAGACAGACTGATTAATCGTATTCTGTAATTGAATCGATAAAGCTGACTATCTTATCTAAATCTCCTGTAGCGAATAACTTCAGGGGATTTTTTAATTTGATAAATTCTAGTTCTGCTTAAAAATAACCATTTCAAAAGTATAAAATTTAGGATCTTTTTTGGAAGTTAAAAAGTAAAGAGAACTAACCCAACAACTACCCGAACTACAGTGTTTGAATATTCTTTAACTGGTCAAATATCACCTTAATTATGATTAAACTTAACAAAAAACATACGTTAAAAGTGGTAAAAAACTTTATACCAATTAAAACCATAAGCTAAAAAAATGACTTTTAATAACAGCTTAAAACCTGCCCATCATAAAAATGCTAGGACAGAATTCCACTTTATTTACTGTGCTATGTTTAATTCATTTATCAGCGGTTCTATACCTCACTTATTTTACATTTACCTAATTTGCCATAATAATTTAACAACGCAACTACAGAGACATTAAAGCTTTTATATTCAGAGCGGAACTCAATAAATACAGCTTTTCAGAAGAAGAATTAATTGTCTTTAATCGAACATCATTAACCATTAATAGAAAGTTGAAAAGAAATTCGCACGCAAAAGAACATTTTCCGAACTGATGGGTGTTCAAGTACTTTCTCGTCGGTTATTTTATGAGGAAAATCCCAAAAAGAACATAATAAAAAAAGGGATAAAACGGTTAATTTGGCAGGATTTAAGCCCTGAAAAAAGGGGGAGGATTATCCGAAAAAACAGGAAGAAGTATTTTTATATCATCAAGCTATTTAACTGCTGATTTATTAAGACAAGATAAAGGGGGATGATCTATAAAACCTGCTCAGAATTACTAGTAAACCTTATAGATGGGATGGGATTCGATTTTACGAAAAAAAACCAATAAACAGATATTAATATAATTTATTCCATTCAATACGGCTTTATCAATAGTCTTTAATATCCATTCAGTCTGTTTTTAAGATTAAATGTGATTTATTTTTAAATAAAATACTCGTTCTAAAAATGTGAGATTTTATCCTGGTTTCTTAAAGAAAATGAGAAGCAGACGAAGCAGGCAAATA
>NZ_JBEJZY010000009.1:0-121334 GCF_040256935.1 Photorhabdus viridis | reverse complement strand
AGAGCCTACGTTCAGAGTCAGTCAACGCCAGATTGATCTTTAAAGCCCTGCGGGCTTTTCGCCTTATATCCCCGCCCGCACTGGGCGAGGGTTTACGGCGTTTTTCGCTAATTAATATTCGAACAAAATCTCAGCAAATTTAACATAAGTTGCTAGTCTTAATAAGAAGTAAGAGTACTCTCATTTACCGTCTACCCCATAATAAACAGGAAGCTGAATAATGAAAAAAATCCTATTGTGTTGCTCTGCCGGCATGTCCACCAGCATGCTGGTACAACGTATGCAAGCAGAAGTGACAAAACGGGCATTGGATATTGAGATCAAGGCCGCCTCTACCATCGAATTAAAACATCTGATAACCGATGCCGACGTTGTTTTACTTGGCCCGCAAGTAAGACATCAGCTGGCTCATTTTTCCGCTATCGCCAAACCACTCGGCAAGCCGATAGACGTTATTGACATGATGGATTACGGCGCTCTCCGTGGTGACAAAGTTCTCGATAAGGCATTAAGCCTGTTGGAATAATCAACTTCATCATCATACGGAGTGCCCTATGAACCTCTATATTGCGTTCATGCGCATCGTAGAAAGCCATATTGTCCCGCTTGCTGGACGAATCGGTAACCAGCGACATATTAGTGCGATACGTGACGGTTTTATCTCAGCCATGCCATTTTTGCTCATCGGCAGTATCATGTTAATTGTGGTAAACCCACCATTTGATACACAAACTTCATCCTCATTCGGTCAGGCTTGGTTGTCCTTTGGTAAAACTCACTGGGACACCATCACCATGCCTTACTTTATGACCATGGGATTAATGAGTGTATTTGTTTCGATCGGCACGGCCTACAGCCTGGCTAAATCCTACAGCCTGGATGGGTTAACTTCCTCTTTACTGTCACTAATGGCATTTTTATTAGCGGCAGCACCACAAATAGAAAACAAAATCGCACTCGACTTTCTCGGAGGAGCAGGTGTATTCACCTCATTGATTTGCGCTATCTGGTCAGTTGAGCTAACGCGTTTATTAAAAAAATACAACATCACCATTCGTATGCCAGCGCAAGTACCACCGGCAATTGCCCGTTCTTTTGAACTTCTGTATCCGGTCATCGGTATCCTGCTGACGGTTTACCCGATCAGTTTGCTCTTGCAGAGTGAATTCAATCTGCTCATTCCCGCCGCCATCATGCAGATGTTCCAACCCCTCATTTCTGTCGGTGACACTCTACCTGCCATTATGCTGGCGCTGCTGATTGCTAATCTATTGTGGTTTGCCGGTATCCACGGCGCCAATCTTATCACTGCCCTACTAAGCCCCATCTTTATGGCCAATATTGCCGCCAACGCGGCATTAATGGCTCAAGGGGCTGCTGCAACCCAAATTCTCACTGATCCTTACTGGTCATTTTATGTCTGTCTTGGTGGCTCCGGTTCCACACTGGTTCTGGCTATTCTTTACCTGCGCAGTCGTTCTATACACTTGCGTACTATCGGAAAACTGAGTGTCGTTCCGGCCATGTTCAATATTAACGAACCCCTGTTATTTGGCTCACCGATTGTTATGAATCCAACGCTATTAATTCCACTACTGGTTGTGCCATTGGTCAATGCCGTACTGTCCTACAGCACCCTGCATCTTGATCTGGTGCATAAAATGGTCGCTATCGCTCCCTGGACCACACCAGCCCCATTCGGTGCAATGCTTTCCGCCGCCTGGGATTACCGTGCGGCAGTGCTGGTTATCTTGCTGATGATAATCGATCTATTCATCTGGTATCCCTTCTTCAAAGTTTATGAAAAACAATTAATCAATGAAGAAAATAAGCAACAAGAAGAGACGATACCCACCAGTGTAGAAACTCAATCTTAGCCATAATCTTCGGAGGATTTACACATGGATTTGGAACAAACTATTGTCGAACTGCTGGTTCATGCCGGGAGCGCACGCAGCCATGCGCTGATGGCATTACAACATGCCAGAAATGGTGACTTTCAAACTTCACAAACCCTGATGGCTGAATCCCAACAAGCAATCAAGGAAGCACACGCCATTCAGACCACTCTAATCGGGTTGGATGAAGGTGGTGGTAAATTGCCTGTCAATCTGATCACCATACATGCACAGGATCATTTAATGAACGCGATGGTTATTCAGGATCTTGCCGACGATATGATTGAACTCTATCGCCGGATGCCATCGCAGGAGGAAAAAATATGAAACAGATCAAAATAGCCGTTATTGGCGGCGGTAGCAGCTACACACCTGAGTTGGTAGAAGGACTTATTCAGCGTAACAAAAGCATTCCACTCTCTGAACTGGCATTGGTTGATATTGATGGTGGGAAACAGAAAGTAGACATTATCGCTGCACTTACCCGTCGTATGTTGGCTCGTCATAGCCTGGAACATGTTATCGTCAGCGTACATTTCACACCGGATGATGCAATTCGCGGCGCCAGTTTTATTTTGACTCAATTGCGTGTCGGTCAGCTTCCGACACGTGCTATGGATGAACGTTTGGGGCTGAAATATGGCTTAATCGGTCAGGAAACGACAGGCGTAGGTGGATTTGCCAAGGCGCTGCGTACCATCCCCGTTTTGCTGGATATCGCCCGTAAAGTTGAACAACTTGCACCAGATGCATGGATTGTTAACTTCACTAACCCGGCTGGGATCATCACCGAAGCGGTTTACCGTTACAGCAAAGCAAAAATTATCGGCCTGTGTAATGTCCCGGTCACCATGCACCATATGATTGCCAATATGCTGCAACACCCTTATCAAGATGTACAATTACGTTTTGCAGGGCTTAATCATATGGTTTGGGTACACCAGGTACTGGTTTCAGGGCGGGATGAAACGCATCGGGTACTTGATATGTTATGCAACGGTGTAGCATTAACCATGAATAACATTAAAGAATCCCCTTGGCCCCCGCCATTACTCAGAGCGTTAGGCGCAATCCCCTGCCCTTATCACCGTTACTTCTATCAGACCCGCAGCATGTTGCAGGAAGAGCGCGAAGCCGCTGCCAAACAAGGCACACGGGCAGAACAAGTCATGGAAGTAGAACAGGAGCTGTTTGAACTATATGCTGATCCAAACCTTGCTCACAAACCAGAACAGCTCAGTTTCCGCGGTGGTTCATTCTATTCTGAAGTTGCATTGGATCTGATCTGCGCTATTCACAACAATCTTGACAGCCAACTGGTGGTTAATACCCCTAACCACGGTGCTATCCGTGGCCTGCCGGACGATGCCGTTATTGAAACCAACTGTATCATTAATGCAGAGGGCGCCCACCCGCTGACATTTGGCCGCCTGCCTGACAGTATGTACTCTCTGACCCAACAGATAAAAACCTTCGAACGTTTGACGATTGAAGCAGCAGTTTATGGCGATCGCAACGCGGCACTGCGAGCATTGATCACCAACCCACTGGTTGCCGATGTAGATATTGCTTCACCGCTTTTGGATGACGTATTGGCGATAAATCGTGACTATCTGCCGCAATTTCAATGAATAATCTGTACCTGGTTGAATAACTTGAAACCAGAACGAGCATAAAATTAAAGAGATATCAGTTATTAGTCACTAAAAGACTAATACTGATATCCTTTAATCGTAACTGACCTTGTAATCTCTTTTTTTGCGGCGTAACACGCATTTATTTCTCCTGCTAAATTTGAACAGGAAAGTCTGCATTATAATACTGCTATGAAATCAATTGATTGAAGAATTCTGAAAATATAAAGTTTCAACATATTGAAACTTTGGGAAAATCTATGCCTTTTAACGAAACTGCGGAATTCTCCCCTCCCCCTAAATTCTCATTGAGAGCGGAGCGAACTTTACTCTGAATAATTGCTTACTTTTGTATCTACTTTATTGATACTCACGTGGATTAATGTATACTCACTGGATATACATAGAGATATTTATGGAGGCATATAAATGCGCACCCAAGCAATTTTGCAAAAATGGGGAAATAGCATTGCTCTGCGGCTGTCGGGAAATCTTAAAACAATACCCAATTTTGAAGCAGGTGATGCAGTAGACATTGAGATCAGTGAACAAGGATTAGTTATTCAAAAAGCCGTCAAGAAACGCTTGACTGAGTCTGACTTATTAAATGGCTTATCTGCTTATACTGCTCATGCTGACGAACTGGCAACTCCAAATGACAAGGGGCTCAATTACTAATGTTCGTTCCTAGACGTGGTGATATTTGCTGACTTGATTTCGAACCAATAAAAGGCAAAGAAATTGGTAAATATCGCCCAACACTCATACTTTCACATGAAACTTATAATCGACTGACTGGACTGGTTATCTGTTGCCCTATTAGCACAAGTATAAGAGGAGCACCTACAGAAGTACCTGTTACCAATCTGGAACAGCGCTGCATCGTGGCAACAACTTTGATCCAAACTCTGGACTGGCGGCAACGCAAGGTAAAATTTATCACAAAGTCAGAACCCAGACTTTACGATGAAGTTCTGTTAAAACTGATTCCTCTCATTGGTGGTGAACATCTGCTCCCCTAATCTCCTCCACGGATAAGATAAATTATTATACCCATCCCCGCCCTCCCTGACTAAAACCATTCAAAGCGGGGAAATAAATCGAACTTATTACTTCAATGATTTATCACGCTTAACAGATTCAATTGAAGACTCAATATATTGTTCTTCAGGACGAATAATACTAATCAAGCGGAAAATCAGACTCATACCAATACCCACAATCGTTGCCAGCGCCATACCTTTAAGTTCAGCAACGCCAATATTAATTTTCGCGCCACTGACACCAATAATAAGAATAACTGAGGTCAGAATTAGATTTTGTGCTTTATTGTAATCCACTTTGGAATCAATCAGCACCCGAATACCTGATGCCCCGATAACCCCATAAAGCAACAGAGAAACACCGCCCATGACCGGAACAGGCACGGCTTGAATTGCTGCCGCCAGTTTACCGACACAGGAGAGCAGAATAGCCAATACCGCAGCGCCACCAATAACCCAAGTGCTGTAAACTTTGGTAATTGCCATCACACCAATATTTTCGCCATAAGTCGTATTAGGGGTTGAACCAAAGAAACCGGAAATCACAGTTGAAAAACCATTCGCGAACATAGAACGATGCAAACCGGGTTCTTTCAACAAATCTCTCTTCACAATATTTGCCGTAACAACTAAATGACCAACATGCTCCGCGATGACAACCAGCGCCGCAGGCAGGATAGTCATTATAGCGAACCATTCAAAACGGGGCGTGTAGAAAGTCGGCAATGCAAACCACGGCGCTTCACGCACGGGTGTCAAATCAACCTCCCCCAACAGAAATGCCAGTGCATAACCCACCAACACCCCAATCAGAATCGGAATGATAGACAGAAATCCACGAAACATTACGGAGCCAAGAACAGTCACCGCCAGTGTGACCAGCGAAATTGTCAGCGTCGTTGGATTAACATCAGCGCCTTCTGCCGGACGCAAACCGGCCATATCAGCCGCAACACCAGCAAGCTCCAGCCCGATAACCGCAACAATCGCCCCCATTGCCGCCGGTGGAAACAGCACATTAATCCAGCCTCGTCCCGCCACTTTGACAATCAATGAAACCAGACAGAACAACACACCACACAGGATAAAGCCACCCAACGCTAATTCATACCCCAGTGGCAACAACAATAAAACCGGCGAAATAAATGCGAAACTCGATCCCAAATACGCCGGAATTTTTCCCTTACAGATAATCAGATATAACAATGTACCAATCCCGTTAAATAGCAGAATCGTCGCCGGGTTGACTTTAAACAGAATCGGCACCAATACCGTTGCACCAAACATAGCAAAAAGATGTTGGAAGCTCAGAGGAATGGTCTGTAAAAGCGGCGGCCGCTCATCTACCCCAATAGTACGACGGGTCATTTGTTTATCCTCTTCATATTATCGCATCACGAACCAAAAAAAAGCCGACTCAAAAGTCGGCTAACTTATTATTTTGTACCAAATATTTTATCGCCTGCATCCCCCAGGCCGGGCACAATGTACCCCTGTTCATTAAGTCTCTCATCAATAGAAGCGGTATACAGTTCTACATCAGGATGGGCTTTTTCCAGCGCAGCAATACCTTCTGGCGCAGCAACCAAAACCAGAACTTTAATCGACTGGCAACTTGCTTTTTTCAGTAAATCAATAGTTGCAATCATAGAACCGCCGGTCGCCAGCATGGGATCGACCACCAACGCCATACGTTCACCAATATTAGAAGCCAGTTTCTGGAAATAAGGGACCGGTTCTAACGTTTTTTCATCACGATACACACCTACGACACTGATCCGGGCACTTGGTACGTTCTCCAACACGCCATCCATCATACCTAATCCCGCACGCAGAATAGGCACAACGGTTATTTTCTTACCTTTAATCTGCTCAACAACTACCGGGCCACACCAACCATCAATAGTGACCGTTTCAGTTTCTAAATCAGCGGTGGCTTCATAAGTCAGAAGGCTTCCGACTTCTGCGGCCAGTTCACGAAAGCGTTTGGTGCTGATATCATTCGCTCGCATCAGGCCGAGTTTATGTTTAACAAGTGGGTGATTCACCTCAACGATCTTCATGGACTTCTCCTACTGTATGTCAAGTCGCCGGCAGACAAAAAATCGCAAGATTATACCGCCTTTTAACCATAACACCACAACCAATCTGTTGATTTTAATCAAACGCACGGCTTTTCTCCGATAACTGAGATCCTGAATAAGAGTCTCGCAAACGTTTGCTTAGGCTGTTAGAATTGTCAGCGTTCTATCTTAATTTATCAAATGCAACCGCCTTGAGGGCTTCTCAGTGACCAACAAAACCTCTCTCAGCTATAAAGATGCCGGTGTAGATATCGATGCTGGTAATGCCTTGGTAGACCGTATCAAAGGTGTTGTAAAACAGACTCGTCGTCCAGAAGTCATGGGCGGTTTAGGTGGATTTGGCGCTTTATGTGCATTACCGCAAAAATACCGCGAACCTATTCTGGTTTCCGGTACCGACGGTGTTGGTACCAAGTTGCGTCTGGCGATGGATCTCAAACGCCATGACACTATCGGCATTGATTTAGTTGCCATGTGCGTTAACGACCTGGTTGTCCAGGGCGCAGAACCCCTGTTCTTCCTTGATTATTATGCAACCGGAAAATTGGATGTTGATACCGCCGCCAGCGTTATCACCGGTATCGCGGAAGGTTGTAAATTATCCGGCTGTGCTCTGGTTGGTGGTGAAACTGCGGAAATGCCGGGGATGTATCACGGCGAAGATTATGATGTTGCCGGTTTCTGTGTTGGTGTCGTTGAGAAATCAGAAATCATTGATGGCAGTAAAGTTCAGGCTGGTGATGCCCTGATTGCTCTCGCCGCCAGCGGCCCTCATTCAAACGGCTATTCTCTGATACGCAAAATTCTGGCCGTCAGCAACACAGATCCTGAAACAACCGAGCTGGAAAGCAAATCACTGGCAGATCACCTGCTCGCTCCAACAAAAATTTATGTGAAATCCCTTTTATCCCTGATTGAGCACATTGATGTTCACGCGATTGCTCATCTGACCGGCGGCGGTTTCTGGGAAAATATTCCACGTGTCCTGCCTGAAAATACTCAGGCGCAAATTAATGAATCCAGTTGGCAATGGCCGGCAATATTTAACTGGCTGCAACAAACCGGTAATGTCAGCCGTCATGAAATGTACCGCACATTCAACTGTGGTGTCGGAATGGTCATTGCATTACCACAAACAGCCGTTGAACAAGCGCTTGAATTACTCAACGCCGCCGGTGAAAAAGCCTGGCAAATCGGCGCCATCACCACACAGAAAGAGAACGAACAACAGGTTGTTATTCAATGAAAAACATCGTTGTATTGATCTCCGGCAACGGCAGTAATCTCCAGGCGGTGATTGACGCCTGCCAGCAGAACAAAATCAGTGGGCGAATTTGTGCGGTATTCAGCAATACCGCTGATGCTTACGGTCTGCTACGGGCTAAACAAGCAGAAATTCCCGCCCATGTCGTCAGCCCGAAAAACTATGCGGATCGTCAGGCTTATGATCAAGCACTGAAACACGCCATCGATCAATATCAACCCGATTTGGTCGTTCTCGCAGGTTATATGCGTATTCTGACGCCGGATTTTGTTCAGCACTATTTTGGTCGCCTGCTAAACATTCACCCTTCTCTATTGCCCAAATATCCCGGTCTGCATACTCACCGCAAGGCAATGGAAAATGGCGATACAGAACACGGCACTTCCGTTCATTTTGTGACAGAAGAGCTGGATGGCGGCCCGGTTATCCTGCAAGCCAAAGTTCCTATTTTTGCAAATGACCAGGAAAGTGAAGTTATTAAACGAATCCAAACTCAAGAGCATGATATCTATCCATTAGTTATCAACTGGTTTGTCGAAGGACGCCTGAGCATGGTTAATGGCAAAGCCTATCTGGACGGGAACACTCTTCCTCCACAAGGCTATGCCGCAGAATAATCTATTTATTCACCCCTGATTACAGTGCTGTGGTAATATACCCGGCACTGCTAACTATGATTAATAATACTCTCTTATTTATTAAAAACACCGAGGTATCAAATGTCTGGTGGTTCTCATTCTCCACCTGTCAGGTTACGCCCCCTTGAGCGGGAAGATCTGCCTTTTATCCATCAATTAGATAACAACGCCAGCGTGATGCGTTACTGGTTCGAAGAGCCTTATGAAGCTTTCGTTGAACTGAGCGATCTCTACGACAAACATATTCACGATCAGAACGAGCGCCGGTTTATTATCGCAAGTTCTGACGCCAGAGTTGGGTTGGTTGAATTAGTCGAAATCGACTACATCCATCGCCGGGCAGAATTTCAGATCATTATCGACCCGGCATATCAGGGCCAAGGCCATGCAATCAAAGCGGCAAAATTGGCGATGGAATACGCATTTTCTGTACTTAATTTATACAAGCTCTACCTGATTGTCGATAAGGAGAACAGTAAAGCCATTCATATCTATAATAAGCTAGGTTTCTACACTGAGGGCGAATTAATAGATGAATTCTTTATTAATGGCTGTTACCGCACAGCAATTCGCATGTGTGTTTTCCAACATCAATATTTCGCGTTCAAGGCAGATAAAAAGGCCGAACTCGCCATAGCAGACGAGGTTATAACAACAGGCCGCGACTAATAATACTCAAAATTTCAACACCTTCACCTCAACACCTGGAGTAACAATGTCCCAAGACAGGCTCTATACCGAGAAAGAACTTAGTTGGTTATCCTTCAACGAACGTGTGCTTCAGGAAGCGGCGGATAAGAGCAACCCATTAATAGAACGGATGCGGTTCCTGGGTATTTACTCCAATAATCTGGACGAATTCTACAAAGTTCGTTTTGCTGATGTGAAACGGCGGATACTGATTAATGAAGAACGGGGATCCGCCACCAGCTCCCGGCACGTATTGAAAAAGATTCAATCCAAAGTCGCTAAAACCGATCACGAATTTGATGTGCTCTATAATGAGTTACTGCTGGAAATGGCCCGCAATCAAATTTTTCTGATCAATGAACGGCAAATTTCACCGAATCAGCAAATCTGGTTACGCCAATATTTTCGTCAACATCTGCGACCCCATATCACGCCAATCCTGATTAATCCGGAAACGAATCTGGTTGAATTTCTGAAAGATGACTACACTTATCTGGCAGTTGAAATTGTCCACGGTCAGAATATCCAATATGCATTACTGGAAATTCCGTCAGATAAGGTACCACGTTTTGTTAATTTGCCGCCTGAAATGCCACGCCGCCGCAAATCAATGATCCTGCTGGATAATATTCTGCGCTACTGTCTTGATGAAATTTTCAAAGGTTTCTTTGACTATGATTCACTAAATGCCTATTCAATGAAAATGACCCGTGATTCTGAATATGATTTAGCAACAGAGATGGAATCAAGCCTGCTCGAATTAATGTCATCCACCCTGAAACAACGGCTGACTGCGGAACCGGTAAGATTCGTTTATCAGAGAGAAATGCCGGATGAAATGGTGGAATTACTGCGCAGCAAACTTGGCCTGTCAAATGACGACTCGGTGATCGCCGGCGGACGCTATCACAACTTTAAAGATTTCATTAAATTTCCCAATGAGGGAAAGAAAAACCTGTTGAACAGACCCTTGCCGAGATTACGGCACACTTGGTTTGATAATTTTCGCAATGGTTTTGATGCTATTCGTGAACAGGATGTTCTGCTCTATTATCCCTATCACACCTTTGAACACGTGCTGGAATTACTGCGCCAGGCCTCTTTTGACCCAAGCGTGCTTTCCATCAAGATCAATATTTATCGGGTAGCAAAAGACTCCCGCATTATTGAATCAATGATTCATGCTGCCCATAACGGTAAAAAAATTACCGTTGTTGTTGAATTGCAGGCACGATTTGATGAAGAAGCCAATATTCATTGGGCCAAACGGCTGACAGAAGCAGGTGTGCATGTTATTTTCTCGGCGCCGGGGCTAAAGATCCACGCAAAACTGTTTTTTATTTCCCGCCTGGAAGGCGAAGAAATTATTCGCTATGCCCATATTGGTACAGGTAACTTTAATGAAAAAACAGCGCGTCTCTATACCGACTATTCCCTGCTGACAGCCAATCCGCAAATTACCAACGAAGTCCGTCGGGTATTCAACTTTATTGAAAACCCCTATCGCCCGGTCAACTTTGAAAACCTGATGGTTTCACCACAAAATTCCCGCGCGATGCTCAACCAACTTATTTCTCAGGAAATAGCAAACGCCAGAGCAGATAAACCCGCTGGCATTACGTTAAAAATCAATAACCTTGTTGATAAAGAGCTGGTGGACCGCCTGTATGATGCCTCAGAAGCGGGTGTAAAAATACGCCTGCTGATACGTGGTATGTGTTCACTGGTGCCCAATCAGCCAGGGTTCAGCGAAAATATTCAAATCACCAGCATCGTTGACCGTTACCTCGAACATGATCGGGTTTATGTCTTTACCAATAACGGCGATGAAAAAGTCTTTCTCTCCTCTGCCGACTGGATGACCCGTAATATCGACTACCGGATTGAAGTTGCTGTCTGCCTGCTTGATCCACAATTGAAGCAGCGTGTACTGGATATTCTCGAACTACAATTCAACGATACGGTAAAAGCCCGTTACGTCGATAAAGAACTGAGCAACAGTTATGTGCCACGGGGCAATAAACGGAAAATCCGTGCACAACTGGCGATTTATGACTATATAAAAGCCCTCGAACAACCTGGACCAAGAGCCTAATCTATGCCGCTAACACACGATAAATCTACGCCCCGACCAATGGAAATTGCCGCTATCGATCTGGGTTCAAACAGTTTCCATATGATCATTGCACGAATCGTCAACGGCGCATTGCAGATCCTTGGCCGGTTAAAACAACATGTCTACCTTGCTTACGGTCTTAATCAAAAAGGCGAATTAAGCGAAGAAGCCATGGAGCGCGGCCTGGCTTGCCTTGCGCTGTTTGCCGAACGACTACAAGGATTTCCCGCGGATAACGTCTGTCTGGTCGGCACTCACAGCTTACGTGAAGCCAACAACGCCAAAGAATTCATCAGGCGGGCGCAAGAGGTCATCCCCTATCCGATTGAAATTATTTCCGGCCACGAAGAAGCCCGTCTGATCTACATGGGCGTCGAACACACTCAGCCAGAACAAGATCGTAAGCTGGTGATTGATATCGGCGGAGGCTCTACTGAACTGGTGATCGGCGAAAATTTTGAACCCTTATTAATAGAAAGCCGCCGGATGGGATGCATCAGTTTTTCTCACCAATTCTTTTCCGACGGCGAAATCAGTGCGGAGAAATTCCGCAGAGCACGGCTTGAAGCCGCTCAAAAACTAGAGAACCTCTCATGGCAATACCGCATAAAAGGCTGGAACTCCGCGCTCGGCGCATCCGGGACAATTAAAGCCGTTTATGAAGTACTAGTCGCAATGGGAGAGAAAGATGGATTAATCACACCTGAACGGCTGGAAATGTTGGTCAAGGAGGTGCTTAAATTCAAAAAATTTAAAACCCTCGACTTACCTGAATTATCCGATGATCGTAAACACGTTTTTGTTCCCGGCCTGGCTATCTTATGCGGTGTATTCGATGCCCTGCATATAAAAGAGTTACAGCTATCAGATGGCGCTCTGCGCGAAGGTGTTTTATATGAAATGGAAGGCCGCTTCCGCCACCAGGACATCCGCCGGAGAACGGCAAAAAGCCTGGCTGAACACTACAATATCGACAGAGAACAGGCAAAGCGTGTGCTTGATACCACTGAAGCGCTTTACCAACAATGGGCCATCCAGAACCCAAAGCTGGCGCAGCCCCAACTCGAAGCGATTTTACACTGGGCAGCAATGCTGCACGAAGTTGGGCTGAGTATTAACTTAAGTGGATTACAACGACACTCTGCTTATATTCTGCAAAATACCAACTTGCCAGGCTTTAATCAGGAACAACAATTACTGCTGGCAACACTGGTTCGCTGTCACCGCAAAACAATAAAACTGGATGATTTGCCAAGATTCAATCTATTTAAGAAAAAACAATATTTACCATTAATTCAAATCCTGCGTCTGGCGACTTTACTCAATAATCAACGTCAATCCACAACCACCCCTGAATCACTCAGACTGGTTACTGATGATGGTCATTGGGCCCTCTATCTGCCTTACAATTACTTATCAGAAAACACCCTGATGCAACTTGATCTGGAAAAAGAGCAAGAATACTGGCATAACGTTACAGGCTGGCAATTAGAAATAGCAGAGGAATCAACATAGCGATTTAACCCATGAAAAAAAAGAAGCGATCTCAAATTACTAAACTGGTTCTACTTATCAGCTTTCTGATTTTATTTGGCCGTTTCATTTATTCGTCCATAGCGGCATTAGATCATCATCAGCAAAGTAAGCAGACAACAATCGAGAAAAATGAAAATCATCATTCACCAGCACCTTTCATGCATATGAATTTTGGTTTTTATCGCTTAACGTTAATTCAAAATTCAATGTCCTTTGCTAATGAAATGGATAATTAAAGTTTTTCACGAAAACGATATCTCTTCAACCATATTTAAATATAAATTACATATTTATATTTACTCTATTTCCTCTATATTTTATAATCAGCCTAAATTTTATAAAAAATCAAAATATATTATTCAATAATGACAAGAAAATGAAAGTAACAAAGCCACCATCATTTACATAATTCTTGGAGCAGTCTCGAAAAAACTGACAAAAAACACCTGAATTTACCTTAAAAAGCACTTCCTTGACATATTATCCACACTTTCTTCATTTTTTAGCCTATCCTCACTGGCTAAACTAACAGAGTACAATTAAACCGATATTGCAGTCGGACATAATCAAGTAACACCTTGCATTTAAGAGAATGTCGAAGAAATGAATAAAAATAATAAACGCCGTATCCTCCTTTTCCGTACAACACTGGCCGCTATTGCCATTGCTGCCGCTATATTTATCTGGCACCAATTTAAAACGCCTTCAGCCCTTCAACAATCCGGCGCATCGGATCAACCCTCTGGTTTAAGGCGTCCTCCTTTGCCTCCTGTTCAAATTGCCACCGCAAAAGAGCAAACCGTACCACGCTTTCTAACTGGACTCGGCACCATTCAGGCCGCCAATACCGCCATTGTGACCAGCCGGGTTGAAGGACAGCTTATCGCTCTGCACTTTCAGGAAGGTCAACAAATTAAACAAGGTGATTTATTGGCAGAAATTGATCCTCGTCCTTTTCAAGTTCAGTTAGCGCAAGCCAAAGGCCAGCTTGCCAAAGATGAGGCAATACTGGCGAATGCCCGCCAGGATCTAAGCCGCTACCAGAAACTGGCAAACACTAAACTGATTTCCCAACAAGAAATGGATAATCAGCGTGCACTTGTCCGCCAACATGAAGCCAGTCTGAAAGTTGATCAAGCCGCAATTGACAGTGCAAAACTCCAACTCACTTACAGTCGTATTACCGCCCCCATTTCCGGTCGGGTGGGTCTGAAACAGATCGATGTAGGGAATTTTATCGCCAGCGGCAAAAATTCTCCTATTGTGGTTATCACACAAACAGATCCCGCGGATGTACTGTTTTCATTACCCGAAAACGATATCAATACCGTTTTGCAAGCTCAGAAAGCGAATCATAATGTCGTTGTCAGCGCATGGGATCGCAACAACCGACAACAACTTGCCGAAGGAAAATTGCTGAGTATTGATAATCAAATCGATGCGACTACCGGCACCATTAAGCTGAAAGCCCGTTTTGCCAATCAAGGTGACATTCTGTTCCCGAACCAATTCGTTAATATCCAGATTAAAGTTGATACCCTGGAAAACGCAGTGGTGATCCCAAACGCTGCTCTGCAAATGGGTAATGAAGGGAATTTTGTCTGGATACTGGGTAAAGATAATAAAGTCAGCAAACATCTGGTCTCAGTCAAATTGCAGGATACACAGCGGGTGGTTATCAATACCGGCCTGACGGCGGGTGATAAAGTGGTGACTGATGGGATCGATCGCCTAACAGATGGCGCTAAGGTGGATATTGTCACACCGATAGCAAATAAGATTCAGCCGAAAAAACACGGCAAAAAGGAGAATTCCTAATGCAGGTGAGCACCCAAATTCCAGGAGGCGGACCATCACGCCTGTTCATCCTGCGCCCCGTTGCCACCACACTGTTCATGATAGCAATCCTATTAGCGGGAATTATCGGCTATCGCATGTTGCCGGTATCTGCGCTGCCGGAAGTCGACTATCCCACCATTCAGGTTGTCACACTCTACCCCGGCGCAAGCCCTGACGTGATGACCTCCGCAGTCACCGCACCACTGGAGCGCCAGCTTGGACAGATGTCCGGTCTTAAACAGATGGCATCCCAAAGTTCCGGCGGAGCTTCCGTTATCACATTACAATTTCAACTGACTTTGCCATTAGATGTCGCTGAGCAGGAAGTACAAGCGGCCATTAATGCCGCCAGTAACTTATTACCCAATGACCTGCCCTATCCTCCCATTTACAGTAAGGTCAACCCTGCGGATCCCCCTATTCTCACGCTGGCCGTCACCTCCGGGGCAATGCCAATGACGCAAATTCAGGATATGGTCGAAACCCGTATTGCCCAGAAAATTTCACAGGTAAATGGCGTTGGATTAGTGACACTGGCCGGCGGTCAGCGCCCGGCGGTCAGAGTGAAGTTGAATGCTCAGGCTGTCGCCGCACAGGGATTGGATAGCGAAACTCTCCGTACCGCTATTAACAATGCCAATGTTAACTCCGCCAAAGGCAGCCTTGACGGCCCAACCCGTTCTGTCACGCTTTCGGCCAACGATCAAATGAAGTCAGTAAATGATTACCGCAAACTGATCGTTGCCTATAAAAATGGGGCGCCGGTGCGGTTACAAGATGTCGCAACCATTGCACAAGAGGCCGAAAACACCAAACTGGGCGCATGGACAAATAACAAACAGGCAATTGTGATTAATGTCCAGCGCCAGCCGGGGGTTAACGTGATTGAAACCACCGATAATATTCGTCAGATATTGCCGGAACTCATCAGCAGTTTACCGAAATCTGTCGATATGAAAATTTTGACCGACCGCACCACAACAATTCGCGCCTCAGTGAAAGATGTTCAGTTTGAGCTGTTACTGGCGATTGTACTGGTTGTTATGGTGATTTACCTGTTTTTACGTAACGGGATCGCTACGCTTATCCCAAGTATCGCCGTTCCTCTTTCACTGATCGGCACATTTGCCGTGATGTATTTCTGCGGGTTCTCCGTGAATAACCTGACGCTAATGGCGCTCACCATTGCCACCGGTTTTGTGGTGGATGACGCGATTGTAGTAATCGAGAATATCTCCCGCTATATAGAGCAAGGGGAGAAACCGATGGCAGCAGCGTTGAAAGGCGCAGGTGAAATCGGTTTTACCATTATCTCCCTGACTTTCTCCTTGATTGCAGTGCTGATCCCGCTGCTTTTTATGGGCGATATCGTTGGCCGCCTTTTCCGTGAGTTTGCTATTACCCTGACCGTGGCCATTCTGATTTCAGCGGTTGTTTCACTGACATTGACACCTATGATGTGCGCCAGAATGCTCAAACCAGAATCAAAGGTAAAACCCAATCGTTTTGAACAAACCAGTGAACGCTTTTTTGAACGGACAATTGCCGGTTATGCCGTATGGCTGAAAAAAGCGCTGAACCATCCGTGGATCACACTTAGCGTCGCCTTAAGCACCCTGGCACTGACTACTCTGCTTTATCTCATTATTCCAAAAGGATTTTTTCCATTGCAAGATAACGGGCTGATTCAGGGAACACTGGAAGCGCCGCAATCAATTTCCTTTACAGCAATGGTAGATAAACAACGGCAGGTTTCATCCTTATTGTTGCAAGACCCCGCAGTGGAAAATATCACCACATTTGTCGGCATTGATGGCAGCAACCCAACACTGAATAACGGCCGGTTACAAATCACACTAAAACCACTCAATCAGCGTGATGACAGAATCGCCGAAATTATTCCACGTTTGCAGGAAAAAATTGCGTCTATACCCGATGTAAAACTCTATCTGCAACCCATACAGGATCTGACAATTGATACTCAGACTACACGTACCCAATATCAATTTACATTACAGGCGACTTCCCTGGATGAACTGGGTATTTGGGTGCCCAAGTTATTGGCAGAACTGAAACAGAGATCAGAATTGGTTGATATCAGCAGTGACTGGCAAGACCAAGGGCTGATCGCCTATGTCAAAGTGGACAGAGACACCGCCAGCCGATTAGGCATCTCAATGGCAGCCGTAGATAACGCACTCTACAACGCATTCGGCCAGCGGCTAATATCAACAATTTATACTCAAGCTAATCAGTACCGGGTTGTACTGGAACATGATGTGACATCAACTCCGGGTCTTAGCGCATTTGATAACATCCGACTCAACGGAACTGACGGCAATACCGTCCCACTAAGCGCTATCGCTACTGTTGAACAAAGGTTTGGCCCACTGGCAATTAACCATCTGTCGCAATTCCCCGCCGCGACATTTTCTTTCAATGTTGCTGAAAATGCCTCTCTTGAACAGGCAGTCAATGCTGTTCGTAATGCTGCGCAATTGATCAAAATGCCCAAAGACATAACCACCCAATTCCAGGGAGCAACACTGGCATTTGAAAGCGCGCTGGGTAATACATTGTGGCTGATCGCAGCTGCCATCATCGCCATGTATATCGTGTTGGGGATCCTGTACGAAAGCTTTATCCATCCGGTGACAATTCTCTCCACTTTGCCGACCGCAGGAGTAGGTGCGCTGCTGGCACTGATGATGGCAGGTCACGAACTGGATGTTATTGCAATCATCGGCATTATCTTGCTGATAGGTATTGTGAAGAAAAATGCCATCATGATGATCGATTTTGCACTGGCGGCAGAACGCGAACAGGGATTATCCCCCTACGAAGCGATTTATCAGGCTTGTTTATTGCGTTTTCGTCCGATTCTGATGACCACAATGGCAGCATTGCTTGGCGCACTACCCTTGATGCTCAGTACCGGTGCAGGTGCCGAATTACGCCGTCCTCTGGGTGTCTGTATGGTAGGTGGACTGATTATGAGCCAGATCCTGACGCTGTTTACCACCCCGGTGATCTATTTACTGTTTGACCGGCTGGCGCACTATCGCCGCAACCATACGTTCTCAGTACCGGATATTTCATCCATTGATCATCAGGAGCCGCGGTGAAATTCTTTGCTTTATTTATCCAACGCCCGGTTGCCGCCACGCTACTAAGTTTAGCCATAACCCTGTGCGGGCTATTGGGGTTTACCCTGTTGCCGGTCTCTCCCTTGCCGCAAGTGGATTTTCCGGTAATCTCCGTCTATGCCTCATTACCGGGCGCCTCACCGGAGACAATGGCTTCATCTGTCGCGACCCCGCTGGAACGTGCCTTAGGCCGAATTGCCGGTGTTAATGAAATGACATCCAGCAGCGCCCTTGGCAGTACCAATATCATACTTGAATTTGACCTGAGCCGTGATATTAACAGCGCGGCACGGGATGTACAGGCAGCACTGAATGCTGCTCAAAATATGTTGCCTTCCGGTATGCCTGGCAGGCCAGGTTATTACAAAGTAAACCCCTCCGATGCCCCCATTATGATCCTGACACTGACTTCTGATGCCTATAATCAGGGACAGCTTTATGATTTTGCGTCTACTCAACTGGCACAGAAAATTGCACAAGTTGAAGGCGTCAGTGAAGTCTCTATCGGCGGCAGTTCATTACCCGCAGTAAGAGTTGAATTGAATCCCAGTGCGCTGTTTCATCAAGGTGTTTCTCTGGATGCAGTACGCAAAGCAATCAGTAATGCCAATGTCCGCCGTCCACAGGGCTATGTGGATTCAGAGCAACAACGCTGGCAAGTTCAAACAAACGATGGACTGAAAACAGCCGAAAGCTATCGCCCGATAATTGTTCACTATAATAACGGCTCACCGGTGCGATTGCAGGATGTCGCGGATGTAAAAGATTCTGTTCAGAATGTCAGAGCAGCCGGCATATCTAGTGGTAAACCCGCTGTTTTGCTGGTCATTCGCCGAGAAGCCGGTGCGAATATTATCGCCACAGTAAACCGGATTCGTGAACAATTACCGGCACTACGAGAATCCATTCCTGCCTCTATTCAGCTTAAAGTGGCTCAGGATCGCACACCGACGATTCGCGCTTCATTGGCTGAAGTAGAACGGGCGCTGGTGATTGCTATCGGGCTGGTGATTCTGGTGGTATTTTTGTTTTTACGTTCTGGCCGGGCAACTTTAATCCCGGCAATTGCGGTCCCCGTTTCACTCATTGGAACGTTTACCGCCATGTATCTGTGCGGTTTCAGTCTGAACAACCTTTCGCTGATGGCTCTGACGATTGCAACGGGATTTGTGGTGGATGATGCAATTGTGGTACTGGAAAATATTTCCCGCCACCTTGAGGCCGGTATTAAACCGATGCAAGCCGCACTGCGTGGTGTCCGGGAAGTGGGCTTTACCGTCCTTGCTATGAGCATTTCGCTGGTCGCCGTTTTTATCCCACTTCTGCTAATGGATGGGCTGGTTGGCCGGTTATTCCGTGAATTTGCCATTACCTTAACCACATCAATCGGTATCTCTTTACTGGTTTCTTTGACACTGACGCCGATGATGTGCGCACATTTGCTGAAATCCCAACCATCCAAAGCACAGAAAAGAATCCGTGGTTTCGGTAAAGTTCTGCTGAAAATTCAACAAGGTTATGGGCGCTCCCTAATGTGGATACTGAACCATAGCCGCTGGGTATTGTTAATCCTGGCGGGTATCATTGCCCTGAATATTTGGCTCTATATCAACATCCCAAAAACTTTCTTCCCAGAGCAGGACACCGGCCGGCTGTTGGGGTTTATCCGGGCAGATCAAAGTATCTCTTTTCAGTCTATGCGTGAAAAAATGAAAAACTTTATGCAGGTAATTGATGCCGATCCTGCGGTAGACAGCGTTACCGGTTTCACTGGTGGTGGACGAGTCAATAACGGTTTTATGTTTATCTCTCTAAAACTATTAAAAGAACGTTCAGACAGTGCCGAACAGGTTATTTCACGCCTGAGAATCAAGCTTGCCAATGAGCCAGGGGCAAACCTGTTTCTCATTCCAGTACAGGATGTCATGGCTGGCGGTCGCCAGTCTAATGCCAGCTACCAATTTACCTTGCTGGCAGATGATCTCAATGATCTCCGCAAATGGGAACCCATTATCCGTAAAGCATTGGGGCAATTACCCCAATTAACCGATGTTAATTCCGATAAAGAAGATAAAGGGGCTGAAATGGCAATAATCTATGATCGCGACACCATGTCGCGGTTGGGAATTAATGTCAATGAAGCAAATAGCCTGCTGAATAATGCTTTTGGTCAGCGGCAAATATCCACTATTTATCAGCCGCTAAATCAGTACAAAGTTGTGATGGAAGTTGCACCGGAATATACGCAAGATGTCAGCGCACTGGAAAAAATGTTTATGATAAATAATCAAGGAAAAGCGATTCCCCTCTCCTACTTTGCCCATTGGCAACCGGCTAACGCGCCGATAAGTGTGAATCATCAGGGGCTTTCTGCTGCTTCAACCATTTCTTTCAATGTACCGGCAGGTTATACCCTCTCCGATGCTATCAATGCGATTGAAAGAACCATGACTGGACTGGGTGTGCCCTCAACGGTTCGCAGCACTTTCGCCGGCACCGCCCAGATTTTTCAGGAAACCCTGAAATCACAATTATTCCTGATCCTGGCTGCCATTATGACTGTCTATCTGGTATTGGGGATACTGTATGAAAGTTATATCCATCCACTGACCATTCTTTCTACTCTGCCTTCTGCCGGGATTGGCGCCCTGCTGGCGCTGGAGTTGTTCGACACACCATTCAGCCTAATAGCATTAATCGGCATCATGCTGTTGATTGGTATCGTGAAAAAAAATGCCATTATTATGGTGGATTTTGCCATTGAAACTCAGCGTAACAGTAATATCTGCGCCCGCGACGCGATATTCCAGGCCAGCCTGTTACGTTTCCGCCCGATTCTGATGACCACACTGGCCGCCTTGTTTGGTGCTCTGCCACTGGTTTTAGGCAGTGGTGATGGAGCGGAATTACGCCAGCCATTGGGGATAACTATCGTTGGCGGCTTGGTCATGAGCCAACTTTTGACGCTATATACCACACCAGTTGTCTATCTCTGTTTTGATCGGCTGAGGGAAAAATGGCAACAACGGCATGCCGCCAAACAGATTGCGGGGCAACTATGAAGCTAGGGATCAGCGGTAAGCTGTTTATGGCTATTTTCGCCACTTGCATGCTGGTGCTTATCACCATGCACTGGGGAGTAAGAAGCAGCTTTCAGCATGGCTTTATAGGTTATATAAAACAAAATATCCAGTTACGTACATCCATGCTGGCTGAAGCACTGGCTGAACAATATCAACAATATGGTAGCTGGAAATTCTTAAAAAAAAATGACCAGATCATTTTTCAAATCATTCGCTCCATTGAACAAACCAGTGAAAGCCGCCAGGGTCCACCGCCCCGTGGCTGGCGAACTCAATTTTGGGTAGTGGACAGTGAGATGAAACTGTTGGTCGGTCATGAAGGTAAAATTGCGGAAGATACCTACCGCAAACCGATCACCTATAATCATCAAATCGTTGGCTGGGTCATTGTCAGCTCATCAGACAAAATTACCCGTCAGGCAGATATCAGTTTTGATCGTCAGCAACAACTGACAAGCTGGATAATTGCCAGCTTGTCTACTTTGCTGGCCATCATCGCCACGTTACTATTATCCCGCGGCATGTTAAAACCCGTTAAGCGTCTGGTCGAAGGGACACATAAACTGGCGTCGGGCGATTTCAGTGTCCGGGTAACACCATCAAGTAAAGATGAAATTGGTCAGCTTGCCCACAATTTTAACCAGCTCGCCAGTACACTGGAAAAAAATGAGCAGATGCGCCGCGATTATATGGCAGATATTTCCCATGAACTGCGCACTCCCCTTTCCATATTGCGCGGTGAACTGGAAGCTTTACAGGATGGCGTTCACCAACCAACACCCGAAACACTGAATTCGTTATTGGCAGAGATCACCACATTGACCAAATTGGTTGATGATCTACACCAGCTCTCTTTATCCGATCGCGGAGCACTGGCATACCGGAAAGAATTTATTAATATTAGTGAGTTACTTCAGTCGGCTATCGCGTCTTATCATGGGCGCTTCCTTGATAAGCAAATTCAGATAGATGTTAAGCTGCCTGAAACTATCATGATGTTTGCTGATCCAGGCAGATTGACCCAGCTTTTTCATAATTTGCTGGAAAACAGCCTTCGCTATACCACTGATAATGGCAAACTGACTATTGAAGGGAATTCTGATAATAGTTGCTTTATATTGAACTGGCAGGACAGCGAGCCTGGCCTGTTACCCGAGCAATGCCAACGGATTTTTGAACGATTTTACCGCAGTGAATCCTCACGAAACCGCGCCAGTGGTGGATCAGGGCTTGGGCTGGCTATTTGCTATAACATTGTTGAAGCACATAACGGTACGATCTGCGCTGACCCCTCACCTTTAGGTGGCTTGAGAATTAACGTAGAATTGCCGCTAACTGAATCCCCTGACAGTGAAACAATATGAGTACCGAATCTGACCATTATACTGTTCTGATTGTTGAAGATGAACCAAAGCTCGGCCAGTTGCTGGTTGATTACCTGCGCGCGGCCGATTACGAAACTCAATGGCTACTGCGTGGTGATCAAGTTGTTCCCCATGTACAGCAACATAATCCAGATATTATATTGCTGGATCTGATGCTGCCAGGTTGTGATGGCATATCTGTCTGTCGGGAAATCCGCCGCTTCTCTGACGTGCCGATTATTATGGTTACCGCCAAAACAGAAGAAATTGACCGTTTATTAGGGCTGGAAATCGGAGCGGATGATTACGTTTGTAAACCTTACAGCCCGCGTGAAATTGTCGCGCGCGTTAAAACCATTCTTCGCCGCTGTTACCGGCCACAGGATATTGTCGGGCAAAGTGATCTGCACATTGACGAAGCCTGCTTCCAGGCGCGTTACTGTGATAAAATACTGGATTTGACACCGGTTGAATTCCGGTTATTAAAAACGATGGCAAGCCGTCCAGGGCAAGTGTTTTCCCGCGATCAATTACTGAATAATCTGTATGACGATCACCGGATCGTGACAGATCGGACTATTGATAGCCATATTAAAAATCTGCGTCGCAAACTGGACCAATTGGACAACAGTAAAACGTTCATTCGCTCCATTTATGGACTGGGTTACCGGTGGGAAGCAGATATATGCCGTTTGTTATAACTGTCACACTTTAACCGAATTAAATTTCTCTCAACCTTTCGCCGGTCAGAAATTCAGCTATATTAAAAATACTTACCTATAATTGGAGGAATTTCTTATGGCTGTAGTAGGCTATTATGATCTGAAGAGAACAAAAAACAAGCAGTATTACTTCAATTTAAAAGCATCGAACGGTGACGTTATCCTCACCAGTGAAATGTACACAACAAAGGCAGCGGCGAATAAAGGGATTCGTTCTGTCCAGGCAAACTCACCGGCAGAAAAAAACTTCGAAATCAGGGAACACAAGTCTGGCAAGCACTATTTCGTGCTAAAAGCCAGGAACTATCAAGTCATCGGCATCAGCGAATCTTTTGATAATGAAACTGTTGCCAAAAAGGGCATTCAATCTGCGATTAAAAATGGCTCCAGTGAAAATGTCCGGGATCTGACAAAGTCAGATTGATATTTTTTCATCATAAACTACACCTTATCAGTTGAAATTAATCTTTAACTGATAAGGTGCATCTTCATCGACCAACAGAACTGTGCACTTCAAGCTAATAAATTTGTATCTTCAGCAAATTAAGCGTTAGAATCCTCCGCCTTACCCTCACTTTTTGTAATGAAAATTGCACTGAACTCAGACCGAGAATTTTTTAACCATGTTTACTCCAGAATTACTTTCCCCCGCCGGTTCACTAAAAAATATGCGCTATGCTTTTGCCTATGGCGCAGATGCTGTCTACGCTGGTCAACCACGTTACAGCCTGCGTGTTCGCAATAATGAATTCAATCACGAAAATTTGGCGCTAGGCATTAAAGAAGCGCATGAACTTGGCAAACGTTTTTATGTTGTGGTGAATATTGCGCCGCACAATGCCAAACTGAAAACCTTTATCCGTGATCTGAAACCTGTCGTTGAAATGGGACCTGATGCGCTCATTATGTCCGATCCCGGACTGATTATGCTGGTTCGTGAGGCTTTTCCCACAATGGAAATTCATCTTTCCGTTCAGGCTAACGCGGTTAACTGGGCGACGGTCAAATTCTGGCAACAAATGGGACTGACCAGAGTCATACTCTCCCGTGAACTTTCTCTGGATGAAATTAACGAGATTCGCCAGCATGTTCCCGATATGGAGCTGGAGGTTTTCGTACATGGCGCACTGTGCATGGCCTATTCCGGTCGCTGCCTGTTATCCGGTTATATTAATAAACGTGATCCAAATCAAGGAACATGCACTAATGCCTGTCGCTGGGAATACAATATTCAAGAAGGCAAAGAGGATGATATCGGTAACATTGTACATATGCATGAACCTATACCGGCGAAAAATATCAAACCAACACTGGGAGAAGGCGCACCAACAGATAGAGTATTTATGTTCGAAGAAGCAAAACGCCCGGGCGAATTTATGTCGGCTTTTGAAGATGAACATGGTACTTATATCATGAACTCCAAAGATTTACGCGCGATTGAACATGTTGAGCGATTAACTAAAATGGGCGTTCACTCTTTGAAAATCGAAGGACGGACAAAATCTTTCTATTACTGCGCCCGCACAGCACAAGTTTATCGCAGAGCCATTGATGATGCTGTCGCAGGAAAACCTTTTGATCCAACTCTACTAACAACACTGGCAGGACTTGCTCACCGTGGATATACCGAAGGTTTTTTACGCCGCCATACCCACGATGCCTATCAGTGTTATGAATACGGCCATTCGATATCCGATACCCAACAATTCGTCGGTGAGTTTACCGGAAAACGGGTCAACGGATTGGCTGAAGTTGTCGTTAAGAATAAATTCATGGTTGGAAATAGTCTCGAATTAATGACGCCATCGGGTAATATCCAGTTTACACTGGAAGCGATGCAGGATAAAAAAAACCAACCAATCGAAGTTGCTCCTGGAGATGGGTATATTGTCTATTTACCAATCCCTAAACAAATTGATATTAATTACGCCTTATTAATACGCAATCTAAATGGTATTAGTTCTCAATATGTTCAAACGAACCGAGACTCAGACAAATAATCACCAATATACCATCCTGGTAATGATATATTTCTTTTTTTAGAAACAGATCACATCAATACTATTTTATTTACCGTAGTATTGTTGGTGCAAAATAAAAAATTAAAAAAGTTTTACAGTAAGACTAGGAACCACCTCCTTGGCCGGCTCAATCTCCCTTGAGCTGGCCTTTTCTTTTTCTTTCCAATAAATTAAATCAATAAGTTACGAGATTTATTTACATGATTAATTAAATAGATAAACTTAACTATTAAATTAATAAACCTTTATATTAATATGTTTCTTGTACTCTATGCGTTAATAAGAAAATATTTCTACTTATTGAAATATCACACTATCTAAAGAAATGTAATTAAAATTTTCCACTGTTCAATAATTCAAGAAATCCATCATATTCAGACCAAATATTATACAATTCGATAGAATTAATCAGGTGAAAATTATGAGAATAGATAATTGCAATTTACTTATTGTTAAAACTATTAGTTCAACATTTACCTGGCTATTCTGGTTATCAACACAGGACAACTTCTGTTTCATGTATCCATAATATTAACAAGGGTAAAATAGCACTCATTGGCCAAAATCCGGTGAATAACAATGCAGCACATCCCGTATCTCACAAGGATAAAGTTGATATTCATCTTAACCTCACAACAAGTACTGGTTAGCGAACCAAAGGACGACAGAAACACATTTCTGCACTGGATTCAGAGTGAAAATATCATCTGGCAATAACATTCAGGAAAAGCCAGTCTGATGGAAAACAGCAATAAGTATTCTGATTTATCTACTGAACACAACATCTTCCATCAACAACCCAGCCATTTGATAAGACACTGTTTACCAAGGAAGAAACGTAACAGGAAAAATATTTTTTATAAAGAGAAGGTTAAATATCACCATCTGCAATAAAAAACCATGAAGAATTTTCTATCTGTGAAAAAATTAAATTATATTTATATTTTTATCAATCAGTTAATTAATCGATAAATACAGACTGAAACTAAAAATTTAATACAATAATTATTTTACATTAGAATCATTTTTACGAAAGGATAAATAACCATATTGATTATCTCTTACAGGATTATATATATTTTTAAACTGTGATGATCAAGATCCTTATTCACTCCATATAATCATAGTAAATAAATTTCCGAAATAAAAATTATATAAAAATGGAATCAATTTAATTTATACAAATAAAAACCTCAAAATATTAATATCTGACCTTATAAAGATAATCTGAATAACATCAGAATATGTTGTATGTTTGTATACATTTCATGTAATCAATTAACTTATTTATGCAAATGCATAATACAATAACATTAACCACATTCTCACTAATTTTAAGTTTTTTATCAAAAATATCAAATACATATTCTTTCATAAAACCTACAGCAACCACAAAAATCACACTAGAACTAGCAACAGATGTAGCTAACATCAAAGACCCAATAACAAGCTACTGCTGCTACCTTAACCAGATCTACAGCAATATTCCCTAAAAAATCAGCCAGCGTGTATTCATCCTTAAATAATCTGAGATTTTAATATATTTTTCACCATTCTTGCCAACATACTCTGTCGCTTTAACCCCTAATCTTTTAAATTCTCTTACTCTATATTATCAAAGTCAAAAACATCACAAATATTACCTGCATAGGGTAATATTAAATCTGCAAGCGATAACACCTTCTTCATAAATGGGCTTTTTTGTTTTGGAGAATCAATATCCTCCAGAACATTTTTTTCCTCATCTAATGACAGCAATGCAATATATAACCTTCCCTAGAAGGGTTGTGTTATTTGTATGTCATCGTGAAACCTCCTTTAATATTCTTAAAAGCCTACCTGAAGCGATCCACTACCACTTCTCTCCTAATACAACTTGTTATTTTAAAACGGATAAATGACAATCAACAGTATCTTTTGTGAACTGGAGTAAGACATGACTGATATTGCTAAGTTGTTAGGTAAAGATGCAGACAGTTTATTGCAGCATCGTTGTAGCACCATTCCGAGTGAAAATCTTTATCTGCCAGGCTCCGATTTTGTTGACCGCGTTATGATCGACAATAACCGGCCAAATACGGTTCTGCGCTCCATGCAAACATTGCTAAATCATGGTCGCCTTGCCGGTACTGGCTATTTGTCTATTTTGCCGGTGGATCAAGGTGTAGAACATTCTGCTGCCGCTTCTTTTGCCGCGAACCCACTCTATTTTGATCCGAAGAATATCGTTGAACTGGCTATTGAAGCAGGTTGTAACTGTGTCGCCTCTACTCATGGCGTGTTATCTGCGGTTTCCCGTCGCTATGCTCATAAGATCCCATTTCTGGTTAAACTGAACCACAATGAAACATTGAGTTATCCTGCCCAATATGATCAAACTTTATATGCCAGCGTTGAACAGGCATTTTATATGGGCGCAGTAGCCGTTGGTGCAACGATTTACTTTGGCTCTGCTGAATCACGTCGTCAAATTGAAGAAATTTCTGCGGCTTTTGAACGAGCGCATGAATTGGGTCTGGTCACGGTATTATGGGCCTACCTGCGTAACTCCGCCTTCAAAAAAGAGGGAGTGGATTATCACGCCAGCGCAGATTTAACCGGTCAGGCTAACCATTTAGCCGCCACTATCGGTGCCGATATCGTTAAACAGAAAATGGCTGAAAATAATGGCGGCTATACTGCAATTGGTTTTGGTCATACAGATAAACGTGTTTATTCTAATTTGACCACCGATCACCCAATCGATCTGGTTCGTTATCAGATAGCTAATTGCTACATGGGTCGTGCCGGCTTGATTAACTCAGGCGGCGCATCTGGTGATAATGATTTGTGTGATTCAGTTCGTACCGCCGTCATTAATAAACGTGCAGGTGGTATGGGGTTAATCCTCGGTCGTAAAGCTTTCAAAAAATCCATGAAAGAGGGTGTTGAACTAATTAACGCGGTTCAAGATGTTTATCTGGATCAACAAGTGACTATAGCTTAATAAGGCTTGCCATCGGTGATGATGAATAAAATCGTGAAGAAATGACACATTAGCCATATTGCTCTCATAGCACAGGCACCTTACCCTTCATGACTCATTATCACCGAATCCCCCCCTCACCACCACTGATGAAAATGATGTACAGGCCCAATTCCGGTTCCGACGTCCAGAGAATCCGCCTGTTCTAATGCCGCCTGGAGGTATGATTTGGCAACAGGAAGCGTTGTCTGCCAATCCGGATAGCGTGGACGCAAAGCCGCTAATGCAGAGGAAAGAGTACACCCTGTCCCATGAGTATGCCGGGTATTGATTCTGGGAGCAGTGAAACGCCATTCTCCATTCCCCGTAAATAGCCAATCAGGGCTTTCACCGCCGGTAAGATGCCCGCCTTTAAGTAAAACCGCTTCACATCCCAGTGATAATAATTCCCGCCCTTGTTTTTGCATGTCTGCTTCAGTTTCTGCTACGGAGCATCTCAATATAGCCGCGGCTTCCGGCAAATTCGGCGTCATCAACGAAACCTTCGGTAATAACCGTTCAACAACCGCAGAAACCGCTTCCGGCACCAGCAGCGGATCACCGCTTTTCGCAATCATCACCGTATCCAATACAACATAAGGTACTGAATAACGGCTTATTGCGTCTGCAACTACTGCAACATTGGCCGCATTAGATAACATGCCTATCTTAGCGCTATCGATTCTGATATCTGACAGCACAGACTCAAGCTGCGCAGCAACGAAAGCAGGATCTATGTCATAAACGGATTGCACGCCATGCGTATTTTGTGCGACAAGAGCTGTCATTACTGTTGCACCATAAGCACCAAGCGCAGAGAAAGTTTTTAGATCAGCTTGAATACCGGCGCCACCGCTAGGATCAGTCCCGGCAATTGTCAGTGAATTGATTCTTACCATAGGTACTCCTTCCCACCAGCAAAAGAAAAGCAGGTATCAGGAAAAAGACACCTTGACTTCCCTACGCTGGCATTATCCAGATCAGGTATTACGAGTTCATCTCAGCTCAGTAAAGAGCGCCCCGAGTCAAAACAAAAACACCCTATCAGATAACCAACAGGGTGATATCGGTATGTCATTGTTGCCAATAAAAAACCAATTAAGACAACAAATTTACTTCGTCAATTCAAAATGCTTGACAAAAAGAAGTTATGCTGCTGTGACGTTTGCTGCGGAAGGACCTTTCTGACCGTCCTGAATTTCAAACTCAACTTTTTGACCTTCCGCCAAAGTTTTAAAACCTTCGCTCTGAATAGCGCTAAAATGTACAAACACATCTTTGCTGCCATCAGCGGGAGTAATAAAACCAAAACCTTTAGATTCGTTGAACCACTTTACAGTACCAGTGATTTTTGCCATTTTAAGAATTTCCTTTGGATCACTTAATTCTAATTCGCCGTTCGGCGCAACATAAAAACCAGAGCGAGTTGCTGCTATTAACAGAACCGTATAACAGAACTGTACCTCGTTTACCCGAACGATTTATCACATATTCTTAATATGATGGCAAGCCATTTTTTATCAGCTATGGAGCTAACGCACATATTTAAAATTCTTAACAACAATAATTGTTTAACATAACCGCAAAAATTTGAAAATCCAAGGTTATCCTAATTAGCTTACAGTTTATCCACCCAACAAAACCCCAAATCATATAAGTAATTTTAATTTGTTTTGCCTATCTTATTATTAGAATCTTTATATCTATGGTATGTCTACAGGCACGAATCACCACTCTTTAAGTGAAAGAAAGAGTCAATACATTTCCAATATTCGTCAACCAAAATATCGGTATTAAATATACTCATTTAATACATATAACATCTTAATATTAATTTTTTGTTTAAGTTTTATTGAAAATAGCAAGAGTAGAATTCCTGAATTTAGATGTTTGTCATATTTTGTATGATGTAGAGGAGCTTCCCAATTTATGTCATTGGGAAATTGGAGCAATAAATAATGAAGTTTGATTTAACCGTAGCCCGCGCCCTATCAGCCACTCTTGTAGTCTCATCCGGGACAGTATTTGCAACAGCAACAGATACCGCCAATCAATCATTAACAACCACGGTATCCCATGCCCCCATCAGTTATGGCAACAGTTCAGACAGTTTATGGGGAAAATTCAGCAATAATGTCGCTCTCACTTGGGATGCATCCAGCAATGAACTTTATCTGCCGGTAATTACCTGGCATAACAGATTTACCTACGATGAAGAAAAAATTGACAAATATAATGAGCGGCCCTGGGGTTTCGGTTATGGTAAATATCGTTACGACGAAGACAATGACTGGCATTCTCTCTATGCTATGGCTTTTATGGATTCTCATAACCGTTTAGAACCTATCATTGGTTATGGGTTTCAGAAAATGTGGATACCCGGTGATTTAGATGGCTTCCGAATGGGTATTGGTTTCACTTTAAGCGTCACAGCTCGTCATGATTATTACTATGTCCCAATTCCACTCCCACTACCGCTATTCTCCATAGAATATGATCGGTTATCGTTTCAGGGAACATACATTCCCGGCACATATAATAACGGTAACGTTCTGTTCGCCTGGTTACGCTGGCAATGGTAACTAGATAAAAAATACCAGGCTGTGGGTGACATCAGCCTGGCATCCTTATCGAGATAATCCAGGCCTATGTCATCCTTGGTTCATGGTTTCCATTTTATTATTACGGGAATGGGATATGAGAAACCCGAGCCATAAAATACCAATCCAAAATGGCATCAGAATGACTGAAATACGAATACTGTCCATCATCAAAATAATGACCAGTATAAAGACCAGGAAAACCAGACACAGATAATTACTAAATGGGTACCAGAATGCTTTAAATGAAGGTTCTACCCCCTCTTTAACTTTCTTTGCCCGGAATTTTAAATGCGCCATACAGATCATGACCCAGTTAATAACCAGTGTTGTCACCACCAGCGCCATCAATAATTCAAATGCTTTACCCGGCATGACATAGTTGATCAATACACCAATTGATGTAGCCAATGCAGATATCACGATTGCTTTGGTAGGAACACCGCTCTCATTAACTTTTTTCAGCATTCTGGGAGCATTGCCTTGCTTTGCTAAACCGTACAGCATCCGGCTATTACAATAGACACCACTGTTATAAACGGACAATGCGGCAGTCAGAACAACAACATTCAAAACATTAGCCACCCAGAAACTATCCAAGTTATGAAAAATCATGACAAATGGGCTTTCACCTTCAATAACATTGCCCCATGGATAAAGCGATAACAACACAGTCAGAGAACCAATATAGAAAATCAATATTCTGTATACCACCTGATTGGTTGCCTTGGGAATACTGATACGGGGATTTTCCGCTTCCGCAGCGGTAATACCAACCAGTTCCAACCCACCAAAAGAGAACATAATCACAGCCATTGCCATGATAAGGCTGGAGAACCCATTCGGCATAAAACCGCCATATTGCCAAAGATTAGCAATACTGGCCTGCGGGCCGCCATTACCACTGACTAACAGGTAAGCGCCAAAAACAATCATGCAGATAATTGCTGTCACTTTAATGATAGCAAACCAGAATTCTGTCTCACCATATGACCGGACATTAATTAAATTTACCGTATTAATGAGGACAAAGAATACCGTAGCAGAAACCCAGGTAGGAATATCAGGCCACCAGTAATGAATATACATTCCTACAGCCGTCAATTCCGCCATTCCAACCAGAGTAAACATCATCCAGTAATTCCAGCCCGATAAAAAACCGGGAAAATCTCCCCAATATTTATAGGCAAAATGACTAAACGACCCCGCTACAGGCTCTTCAACCACCATTTCCCCCAGCTGACGCATAATCAGAAATGCGATAAAGCCTGCGATAGCGTAGCCTAAAATTACGGAAGGACCGGCCATTTTTATGGTTTGCGCAATACCGAGAAATAACCCGGTCCCGACAGCCCCCCCCAAAGCAATAAGCTGAATATGCCGGTTTTTTAGACCGCGTTTAAGTGTTGATCCCTGCGATTGTTCTGCCATCTTTTCCTCTTGCTGCAACTTTTATTTTATTATTAGTGGGAAAACAACCACTTCCCATTTATCTGCTTTATTTAAAGGGTGGATATTGAAAGCATATGTTAGCACAGATACATGATGGGAAAATGGCTGATGAGTATCAGCAACTAATCAGAAAGGCAGATACCGGGTCACAAAACAAATACCTGAATCAAACTTTTCACCCTGATCACAGTAGCTATCCAAAGCTAACAGATACAAGAATAGACATATTCCAAGTAATACTAAGATTGCAATGGTTTTTTTTATATCCAATTCTGTTTCCTTCAAGTTCGGTCAGTATGCAATATGTTAAGAGTAAAATTGGAAAATGATATTTTACAATAGTGCAACAGGAAAAATATTCATCTTATGTTTTCCGTTGTGAAAAAATCGTACTGGCTCACAGTTTTATCACAGCAATGTACCAAAACGAATTTAAACAAAGACTCATTGTGTGGATTCTATTCATCAGAATAAAAAAATCAATTATCACATTTAGTTATAATTTGAATTGCTATATCAACGCTCTGTCATCTTTAGAAAAATCAGAAAAAGTTGTGTATACTTCCTTCCACTTTCAACCAGAACAAAATTGTTAATGCCACAGGATAATCACTTAGCACTTGTATACGCTCTCAGCAAATGGATCGAGAATCACCTTGGCCGAGTAATCCATCTGGAAGAACTGGCTGCTTACTCTGGCTATTCGCTTTGGCACATGCAAAAAATATTCAAGGAAGTTACCGGAATTTCTCTTGGCAAATATATCCGCCAGCGACGTCTGGCCGGTGCTGTTCATCTTTTAAGAAACAGCTCCTTGCCTATTTTTGATATCGCCCTGGATTTTGGCTTTGGCTCACAATCTCATTTCACTTATATGTTCCGTAAAGAGTATGGCATAACGCCCTATGATTTCCGGCAGAATCCAGATATTGAGTTAGAAGTTAAACAACCTCTGCATTCCGCCGCCATACCATAATCAGGTTGCCAGACTTTCAGGAGAGAGATATGTCAATAAAATTGATCGCCATTGATCTTGATGGCACTTTACTGAACGAAAGTCATCAGATCTCTCCCCCCGTCAAACAATCTATCTATCAAGCCAGAAAGCAAGGCGTCAAAGATATCGCTCAGTTTATTACTGCAATAAATGAACAAGATGGGGTGGCAATAGCGATAAATAAATTCCTGTAAAGCGATTTATTCTCTATTTAACCCCATCTCGTAGCTATCCCTGAGATCTTGGCTTCACAGGTATTATTTAGCTCTGGTCGCTAACCAACAGACAATTGATCCGACAGTGACCATTAGCACACCTTGCCAAAATGAAAAAGAGAGCGCGGTACTCAGCAGTAAGGATGAAAAAGCGGTAGAGATAATCGGCGTAAAATAAGATAACGTAGCCAATAATGCAACATGTCCTCTGATGATTGCGACTGTCCAGGCAGCATTCGCTACACCAATAGCCGCTCCGGTAAACAATAATATGCTAACACTACGAAGAGTTATCACCATTTCAGGCGGAGATGTGAAAAAGTATTGAATCCATAATGCAAAAGCAGTCAGGATAAAAAACAGCGTCATGCCATTTTTACCCGCCGCCATAATTTTTGTAATGTTACAATACACCGCCCAGATAATTGCACCAGCAAAAGCCAGCCCATAGCTTAATGGATTACTCTGGATATTCTCCGCTATCTGCCTGAATGACCAGCCATTGTCACCGCTCATCACCCAACCAATCCCCAGAATAGACAGTAATAAACCAGGATAAAGCCACCCATTTACTTTCTGCTTATTAACAATGACCGCCAATAAGACAGTAAAACCAGGCCATAAATAGTTAACCATGCCCAATTCAATTGCCTGAGCTCGATTATTGGCAAAACCTAATGAAAGTGACAAACAGATTTCATAACCGACAAAGAGCAAACTCCCAAACCACAAATAGACTCTGGGAAAAGTGCTGATTTTTGGGAAACCTATTAGCAAAACCAGAAAAATTGCGCCAACAGTATAAATAAGAGCTGCACCACCTACAGGCCCAAAACTTTCACTAACACTTCTTATCAACCCGACAATTGTACTCCACAACACAATTGCCAGGACTCCGTATATTGTCGCTTTGTGTTGTTCGATCCTTGTTTTCACATCGATCCTCATCTTTATTCTTGGTCTAGTTCCCTGTCATGCTGTACCAAATAAATCAATACCAAAATGATAGTGACAAAGAAACGGAAAGCGCTGGACACTCCATTCCATTGTTTAGACATCCACATCCCAAACCATTCACCACCAATTGACATAAATGCCACCTGCCAAGTCAGAAAACCTAGGGTCAGGCCAGCTATTGCGATAGCTTTCTTTTTATTGAAGACAGCAGCATCAGATTTCAAATTCGCCAGTAAACGGATACCGCCAATCCAACATAACACCGCAGTTAACGTTTCTAAAGAAATAATAATAATATAACCAATGTGATGTAACACCGGTGAATGGATTGCACGATAGGTGATGGTTGCATCAGGGAAAATGGTATCCATCATCAATACATGCTGTACAAACACGAAATTAGTACCATAGTCTGTGATATTGCCAAAAGCGACCAATGTAGCAAACAGCGCTATTGCACAAACCAGCAAGACCTTAGATAAACGAATAATCATTTGTCAGGTTCTCCAAAGAATGACTGAAACACTAGAGAGATCATAAAGAGCACAAACTATCATATAATTTAACAATCATCACCTTATTCCTACATATTAAATCGTAGAATTACTTTTAAAATATTTTCATCTAATATCTGACTTATGTTTTCCTGTTCATACCATCATTAGATCAGTTATTATCTATTCTATTCTTATTTACCTGACTGTTACTTATGGATGATTCTCTAGTTAGCTCAATAAAAAACTATTTCAAACAAAAATTGAATAGGAAAGATTATATTATCAGCTTTATTATAGCGGCTGTTATCCTTGGAATGCTGATTTTCCTCTCTGGTTATCTGGCAGAAAACAATTATGCAGCCTATATGCAATATGGATTATCTGTATGGCTGTATATGATCTCTATTGGTTTATGGGCAATGTGCTCCTTCGCCACTATTTACTATTTAATCATGAAAACCGCTTTCCGATTGAATGAGGTGGGGTTATATGGCTGGCCAATATCTATTTTTATCTATCTATGCAGTGTGTTACCAAACTATCTTTCTGACAAAATAATGATCTATTCGCCATTTATCAGCCTGGCTGGGATCATTCTTGCATTTACTCTTCCGGCAAGAAAAAACAATAATAAGGGGTAATATTTACTTTATGCCCCTAAAAATTTTATTTCATCTGACGATTACTTAAGATAGTAATCGTCATTATAAAATAAAACGGCGATTATTTATATACATTGCATTATTACTGAATATTTTATTATTCCACTATGACCGGATTTCTACAATAACGTGAAGAGAAATCAGAAGAGCGGATCATGAAAGTTTTATCGTGCTAATTATCGAAAAGCTATGCCATAAGAGTCACTCTAATAAAGTAACTTTTATGGCACGGTCTTACTGAATGCGACAAACTACCCTTTATATTTCTCAACCAGAGCCAGAGCTATTGACTCAGTTTGCGCATCGGGATTACCACTGATGTCATCTGGCCTGAAATGCATCTGGAATGCACTGATTGTTTTAAGGGTATCTTCATCAAGTACACCCGTTTGCGGAATGGTATAGCCATATTTAGCTAATGTTTTCTGTATCAACGCAACAGAAGCCATGTCATTCCATTTTCTGCCAGCCATATATTTTTCAACTGTTGCATTATCAGGCCATGCGCCAATACCTTGTTCAGCCAAGTTCTTCCACGGGAAAAGTTTACCTGGATCATATTTTCTCAGCGGTGCGATATCGCTGTGACCAATAACATTCACAGGCTCAATGTCATAACGCTGAATAATATCTTTCGCCAAACGCGTTAACAGATCGATTTGCTGCTCATTAAACGGATACCACTCTTTCTCAAGTAACCTTTCCGTAAATCCTTTATTGACAATTTCAATACCAATCGATGTGTCATTCAAATCCTTTCGACCATTCCATGCACTGACGCCAGCATGCCATGCTCTCTTACCTTCAGGAACCAATTCCAGAATGACCGGTTTCCCACTCACATAATTCGGTAACGACGGGATCAAATAATGGGCACTGACACCGTCCTGAGTCAATATACGTAAAGAATCCTGATCATTGACGGCAGTATAGTGGAACACCAAAAACCTTACTCTGTCATTCTGACTTTTCGAAGGAAAAGCGCTATCAACTTTATAAGTGCCCCGATCTTCCAGATGACGCTGGCTGGAACATCCGGCCAATAACATAAATAAGCCAACCAATATGATCTTCTTCATAATCTCCCTGTCCCACCCATTAATTTAAAACAAAATAATAACACAAAGAAACAAAATGAATACAAAATAAATTTTATGTTTTATATGATATTTTTATAAAATTATCGGTTTTACTCTTGATATAAAACACAAGAGAAAATGCCTTATTCCCATAATTTAAATAGGAATAAGGCAAAAATAACAAGCAAGACGTAAAAGGTAACCAGCTTCTATATCATTAAATAATATTAACTATACCTCCCGTCCTGGCATCTCACTTGTGGTCGGTCGCTTGATTCGACTGGGCAAGACGTGCTGTTTCCTCCCAAATACCAACTTCAACCTTTTGCTGAATCTCAGGATATTGATTGATATCAAATGTCGGTAACTTACCGGCACGTCTCTGCTGGTTATAATCTCTTGCAAGTTTAAATGCGACACCAGAAAGTAACAAAATAGCGGTTAGATTGGTAATTGCCATCAATGCCATAGATAAATCAGCCATTTTCCAAACTAAAGGCAATTCAGCCAACGCGCCAAACATCACCATACCCAATGCCGCCAGACGGAGGAGCACCAGACCCGCAGTATGATTACGTTCGAGAAATACGATATTGCTTTCAGCGTAAGCATAATTTGCAATGATTGATGTGAAAGCGAAAAAGAAGATAGCTAACGCGATAAACTCAGATCCCCAATCACCGACCGCTGAGGATAATGCCCGCTGAGTCAGTTCTATTCCACTTATTCCTGAAATATCACCATCAAGCACACCCGATGAAAGGATGATAACAGCGGTAGCGCTACAGATAACGAGAGTATCCATAAAGACGCCCAACATTTGCACATATCCCTGAGATGCCGGATGAGGAGGATATGGAGATGCGGAAGCCGCTGCATTAGGGGCTGAACCCATCCCCGCTTCATTTGAAAACAATCCTCGCTGGACACCTTGCGTCATTGCCTGCGCAACGCCGTAACCAACGGTTCCTGCAACCGCTTCCTGTAAGCCGAATGCACTTTTGAAAATCAATGCAAACACTTCCGGCATTCGTTCAAAATTATGCCCGACAACCCAAAACGCCAGGATCAGATAAGCTGCCGCCATAAGGGGAACAACCAGCTCCGCAACTCTGGCAATAGAACGCAAGCCGCCAAAAATAATGACCCCGCTAAGGATCACCAGGCCAATACCAACATATAACGGATTAAAATTAAACGCGAAAGCAGCAGCCTGAACAATTGAATTTGCCTGGACAGCATTAAATACCAGACCAAAAGCAATAATAAGGAATATGGAGAACATAATGCCCATCCAGCGTACCCCAAGCCCTTTTTCCATGTAATAGGCCGGGCCGCCACGGTAATTCCCCTCATCGTCTTTTGTCTTGTACAGCTGGGCAAGCGTGCTCTCAATAAAAGAGGTCGCCATCCCAATCAGGGCAACAACCCACATCCAAAAAATAGCGCCGGGCCCACCCGCCGTTAAAGCGATGGCCACACCGGTAAGATTACCCGTACCTACCCGCGCAGCTAAGCTAGTACACAACGCTTGGAATGATGAAATACCTGCACTGTCAGATTTTTTACTGTTTTTCAGTACTGAAAACATATGCCCAAAGTGACGAATCTGTATAAAACCTGTACATATAGTGAAGTAAACACCGGCTCCAAGAAGAAGATAAATCAATACGGAGCCCCAAAGGATGTTGTTAAAAAAGTTAATTAGTTCCGTCAAGATGTTTTTCCCCTTAAATTAGCAAACCCAGTCTGACCATAAAATCGTATCCGGCAGAATTCATTGCGCTTAATATGCCTTTATAATTAACAACTAACGCAATGCTGTTTAAAAAAACACAGAGATACTGGTCAGAAAAACGCTATAAATGTAACACAAGTTTGAAATTAATGTGTAATGTTTACTGACCTTTTTACATTATCCATCAGATTAAATGAATATTTGATGTACGGTTCTTGGGCGATAGTTAATAGATTATGTCATTCAATCGACTATTGCCCGCCAGTAACTTCATACACCCCATTATCTATACCTCTCGTTTGTGAATCGTTTGTTAATTAAATCAACAAGCAATTAATATCAAGAAAAAAGATTCAAAAATAAGATATTGTGGTTAATTTTGTGAGCAGATTATCAGCTTTAAGAAAAAATCGTACTTAAATTTAAAAAAATTTCGCATAGCGACGTCCACCAGATAAAACATTAAAAAATAAATCACCACCTCCTATTAAATCGCAATGAAACATCAATCCCTGTGCTAATGCCTAGAATATCACCCAATGAATAACATAACATTCAAAAAACTAATAAAAGGTAAACCTATAACTGCCCTGCAACTACAGGCTGAACAAATCAAAAAAATAAATGATATTTTGCTTTCGATTATTCGTGTTAAGACGTTATTAGCATTAAAAGTCTTTAACGAATATTCGGTACCTCTTTAATATGTTCACAATAAACACATTTCCGCTTATTTTTTGACTATCTGAATATATATCCAACCTCTGTTATTACTGTATTTTCTGTAAAATTACAATAGAACTAACATAACAAAATCTTTTCTATAAAATAATTGGGCCCGCCCTCTGGTTATCTATGGGGAATAAATAACAATTATCTGGCAGCTTTCCAGTGCATAAATACAAATTCGATTATCTGTCCATGGTTGGTTAAATCACCGGAAAAACTCAACTCAGTAATTCATTAATATAACCAGAAAAAGATAGCCTAAGCGACTGTTTTCCATAGTATCGAACAAATTTTCCAATTTAGAGGGTTTACAGTGTTTTTTGCTAAAATCCTGCTCGATATTTATTTTAACAATCCATTTACTTTTAAGCATCAAGATTCTCCAAAACCAATATTTTCATGATGACTTATAGCCCCATTAATCTATAAAAACAATGTATTTAACTCAACTATACATAGCCATAACCAATATTTATTTAACATTTATTTAACATTGCACACTAATTTCATTAATATATTATTTCATGATGAAAATAATTTCGTAAAAAATATGAAAAAACTTCTCTTATATGCAACATAAAACTGGATCTTTTATTATCTACTGCTAATATTTTCATTTGTTATCTTTTACAAAAAAAACATGTTTATGAAGTTAATATTGCAAAAATATCTCACTTTTATTCTCAATCCATAATTTAAACAATATACGTTGAGGTTATGAATGACGTTAAGAAGAAAAAGGAAGAATCCTACTGATAACAATTTACCTATAAGAGTCTATCGTGGGAGATCTAAATACGAATACCACCCTCCATCTGGGGGCTCAATATCCATTTGTTGCTTAAGCTCACCGTTATCTGTCGTTTGGGAGGAATATGAAAAAATTCTTAATAAGGAAAATAATAACTAAATCATAACAATTCAAATATTATACATTAAGTACTATATTTACAGTTATAAAAACAGCGGGAGAACAAACTCCCGTTAGCGATTTTTACTTGATCACATCTATCATAAAGATTTTTACAAGCTATTAAATTAACTATCCAGTTTTAACTTCTATGTTTACTGATCGGTCATCAGCTTCTATCCAGCCCATATGACGTGTTACAGATGCAGCTACAGTACCATTCCGATATAAACGGGTAAGGCACCGTAGCAGAAGAGGATGAAGAAGAGAAAATAGTTTAGGCAGGATAATTACGCAATTTTGTTAAAAAAAAGCGCCAGCATTGCAGCAACAATAATAAGCCAATGAAGGCGGTCGGATTTATCTTCAAGTCTGTCAAAACGCTTCTCAATCGATTCAAGTTGTTGATTAATAGATTCGAGCCGCCGGTCAATATCAGATTTAATGAACTCTATTTTTTTATCATTTATGTCACTCATCTTTCATCCTTCGTATCAGACAGAACAAATATTAACCTCAACATACATTCTGGCATATATAACTTGCAAAACTTTGTGTTTAGTAAAAATAATAGGTAACCACATAATAACAAAGGAAAATCACAAATCACAGCAATATAAAAAAATACATCTTTTATGGCTATTTTATAAGAGTTCTATAGCAAAAATTTCAAGAAATGAGAAAACTCCACGGAAATATCAGCTACCGTGAAGTTTTCAGAAAATGACGGATTACATATGCTGGATAATAGCGTCACCAAACTCACTGCATTTCAGCAGCTTCGCGCCTTCCATCAAACGCTCGAAATCGTAAGTGACGGTCTTCGCAGCAATCGCGCCTTCCATGCCTTTAATGATGAGATCAGCGGCTTCTGTCCACCCCATATGGCGCAACATCATCTCAGCGGAAAGAATGACTGAACCTGGGTTCACCTTATCCTGACCCGCATATTTAGGTGCTGTACCATGAGTTGCTTCAAACAGAGCACATTCATCACCGATGTTTGCTCCCGGAGCGATACCAATACCACCAACCTGAGCAGCCAGTGCATCAGAAATATAGTCGCCATTCAGGTTCATACAGGCGATAACATCATATTCAGCCGGGCGCAGCAGAATCTGTTGCAGGAAAGCATCAGCAATCACATCTTTAACAATGATCTCTTTGCCGTTTTTCGGGCTTTTAATTTTCACCCAAGGACCGCCATCCAGCAGTTCACCGCCGAACTCTTCACGAGCTAGCTGGTAACCCCAGTCTTTGAAAGCACCTTCAGTGAACTTCATAATGTTGCCTTTGTGAACCAGAGTGACTGATTCACGGTCATTATCAATCGCGTATTCGATAGCAGCACGAACCAGGCGTTTAGTGCCTTCTTCAGAACAAGGTTTCACACCGATACCACACTGCTGTGGGAAACGGATTTTATTCACTCCCATTTCGTCTTGCAGGAATTTGATCACTTTATCCGCTTCCGCAGAGCCCGCTTTCCATTCGATACCGGCGTAAATATCTTCTGCATTTTCACGGAAGATGACCATATCGGTCAATTCAGGTTGTTTTACCGGGCTTGGCGTTCCCTGGTAGTAACGAATAGGGCGAAGACAGACATACAGATCTAATTGCTGACGCAATGCCACGTTCAGAGAACGAATACCACCACCAACCGGCGTCGTCAGAGGGCCTTTGATAGCTACGCGGTATTCACGGATCAAATCCAGAGTTTCATCCGGCAACCAAACATCTTTACCGTATACATGAGTAGATTTTTCACCGGTGTAGATTTCCATCCAGGAAATTTTACGCTCACCCTTATAGGCTTTCTGAACCGCTGCATCAACAACTTTCAACATTGCAGGGGTAACATCGACACCAATCCCATCCCCTTCAATATAAGGGATGATCGGGTTATTCGGAACAACCAGTTTACCTTTAGCGTCGACTGTTATTTTTTTACCTTCCGCCGGAATAACTACTTTGCTTTCCATTAACCTCTCCTTTCAAGTAAGCGTAATACCTTGTTAATTTTTTGTAAGGGACGTGTCAATACTACTTGAATATTCTGCAAACGCCAATCGATAGCAGACTAATGTATAATACCCACCCCATTTCGCTTAGTGATCTATGATGACAAATTTCTCTGTTAAAAAACACAAAGTTAACCGATTCAGCCAAAGAAAAATATCACATTCTGTCAAAAAACCAACAGGGCCTCGCCGGGTGTTGCTATTTAACAAACCTTACGATGTCTTGCCCCAATTCACCGATGAAATGGGCAGACCAACGCTGAAAAATTTTATCCCATTCCCCGATGTGTATGCCGCCGGACGTTTGGATCGTGACAGTGAAGGATTATTGATTTTGACTAACGATGGTAAACTTCAGGCCTATCTGACTCAACCGGATAAAAAAACCGCCAAGGTTTATTATGTTCAGGTTGAAGGGGTTCCAGATGAAGCTTCACTCGATAAGCTGCGGGACGGTATTGTTTTAAAAGATGGGCCTACCCTGCCCGCAGGTGCCGAGTTAGTTCATGAACCAACATGGCTCTGGAGTCGTCATCCACCGATTCGTGAACGTAAAAGCATTCCGGTGAGCTGGTTAAAAATAACACTGCATGAAGGCCGAAACCGCCAAGTGCGCAGAATGACAGCACATATTGGTTTCCCTACACTTCGGCTGATTCGTTTTAGTATGGGAAACTGGCAATTAGACGAGATGAAACCCGGCGAATGGAAGGAGATCGATTTTGTTTAACCCCCACGTTACCGTTGCCTGTGTTGTCCATGCCCAGAATAAATTCCTGGTGGTTGAAGAGACAATTAATGGCAAAGCATTATGGAATCAACCTGCGGGTCATCTTGAAGCGGATGAAACGTTGTTACAGGCAGCAGAGCGTGAATTATGGGAAGAAACCGGTATCCGGGCTAAACCACAAGCACTGCTGAAAATTTATCAGTGGGTTGCACCAGACAGCACACCATTTATTCGCTTTCTGTTTCTGGTTGAAATGGAACAGCAAGCAGCAACCCATCCACAAGACAGTGATATTAACTGCTGCCATTGGGTGACCGCAGAACAAATATTAAAGAGTGATTGTCTGCGTTCGCCACTCGTCGCAGAAAGTATCCGCTGTTACCTGCAAAACGAAAAACATCCTCTCACCCTGCTGGATAGCTATGTCTCTCCGGTTAATTAATAGCAAAACAGTGATGCGTTTGATGCACCCCCGTTCACAACGTGTTAAAGTACGGCGCTTGTTTTTTTCTCCAGTGAGATTCTCATGTCAGATAACAGCCAGAAAAAAGTCATTGTCGGCATGTCCGGTGGTGTAGATTCCTCCGTTTCCGCATACCTGCTGCAACAGCAAGGTTATCAAGTGGCTGGCTTGTTCATGAAAAATTGGGAAGAGGACGATGATGAAGAGTACTGTTCAGCCGCAACTGATCTAGCCGATGCGCAATCCGTTTGCGATAAACTGGGTATTGAACTTCATACCGTCAATTTTGCTGCCGAATATTGGGATAATGTTTTCGAGCATTTCCTTTCTGAATATAAAGCCGGCAGAACCCCTAACCCAGATATTCTATGCAACAAAGAAATTAAATTTAAAGCATTTCTGGAATTCGCCGCTGAAGATTTAGGTGCGGATTACATCGCTACAGGTCATTATGTCCGCCGCAAGGATATTAATGGTAAGAGCCAATTATTGCGTGGGCTCGATAACAATAAAGACCAAAGCTACTTTTTATACACCCTGAGCCACCAGCAAATCGCGCAAAGCTTATTTCCTGTCGGTGAATTGGAAAAACCGGAAGTGCGTCGTATCGCTGAAAAAATCGGTTTAGTGACGGCAAAGAAAAAAGATTCCACGGGTATCTGTTTTATCGGCGAGCGCAAATTCCGTGATTTCCTTGGCCGTTATTTGCCCGCCCAACCGGGGCCGATTATGACTGTGGATGGAGAAACCCTTGGCGAACATCAGGGGCTGATGTACCACACGCTAGGTCAACGTAAAGGTCTGGGGATCGGCGGAACTAAAGAAGGCAGTGAAGAGCCGTGGTATGTAATAGACAAAGATGTTCAAAATAACATTCTGATCGTGGCTCAGGGACACGAACACCCCCGTATGATGTCTGCCGGCCTTATTGCTCAACAGCTTCATTGGGTTGACAGACAGCCACTGACTGAAGAAATCCACTGCGCGGTCAAAACACGTTATCGCCAGCAGGATATTCCTTGTACTGTCACACCAATAGACGAAGACAAAATAAAAATACGTTTTGCTAACCCTGTCGCCGCCGTCACCCCTGGCCAGTCAGCCGTCTTTTATCTGGGGGAAGTTTGTCTTGGCGGTGGCGTGATTGAACAACGTTTGCAGGAGTAATTGTGGCAAAGAATTATTACAACATTACACTGGCTCTGGCGGGAATTTGCCAGTCAAGTCGTCTGATACAACAACTTGCTCACGAAAACCAGTGTGATACCGATGCTGTTGCAACTATGGTTAATAGCATTCTGAACACCAACCCGACATCTGTTTTAGATGTGTTTGGCAATCATGAACGCAATCTGCGAATTGGTCTGGATGCCATGCCAGGGATGTTCAATGGTTCTAACAGTAGTCTTTCTGCCAATCTTACCCGCTACACGTTAAGCCTGATGGTACTGGAGCGCCGCCTGAGTAAAAATCAGGAGGCTTTCAACGCACTTGGCAATCGCATTAGCCAGTTAGAGCGCCAACAGACTTATTTTGAACCCATGTCGGAAGGTATGTTCAATGCGTTGGCCGGTATTTATGTTGATATTGTCAGCCCATTAGGTCCAAGGATCCAGGTGACAGGTTCCCCTGATGTTCTGCGCAATCCACTTGTACAAGCGAAAGTCCGAGCTATTCTGCTGGCAGGGGTCCGTTGTGCTGTCTTATGGCAGCAAATTGGCGGTAGTCGCTGGCAATTAATGTTTTCTCGTCAACGCCTGCTCCAACAGGCGAAAGATATTCTTGCTCATTGTTAAATAAAATCCGGGAGTTGCTACCAATGGAATTATCCTCACTGACTGCTGTTTCTCCGATTGATGGCCGTTACGGCGATAAAGTCAGCGCATTACGTGCCATTTTTAGTGAGTTTGGCTTACTGAAATTCCGCACGCAGGTTGAAGTACGTTGGCTGCAAAAACTGGCAGAATGTGCTGAAATTAAAGAAGTTCCGGCTTTTGATACGGACGCAAACGCTTACCTGAATGAAATTATCGCAAATTTCAATGAACAGGATGCAATGCGCATCAAAACGATCGAACGCACGACTAACCACGATGTCAAAGCAGTGGAATATTTTCTGAAAGAGAAAGTTGCAGATATTCCGGCACTGCATAGAGTTGCCGAGTTTATTCACTTTGCCTGTACTTCTGAAGATATTAACAATCTGTCTTATGCGCTGATGCTGAAAACAGCCCGTGAAGAAGTAATTTTGCCGCAATGGCGCCAGATGATTGACGCCATTAAAAAAATGGCGGTTGAATATCGGGACTTGCCGTTGTTGTCCCGTACTCACGGTCAACCAGCCACGCCTTCTACGGTGGGTAAAGAGTTTGCCAACGTTGTTCACCGGATGGAACGCCAGTATCGCCAACTGGAGCAAAGCGAAATATTAGGCAAAATCAATGGCGCAGTGGGTAACTATAATGCCCATATAGCCGCTTACCCGCAGGTTGACTGGCACCAATTCAGTGAAACGTTTGTGGCTTCATTGGGCATCAAATGGAATCCCTACACGACTCAAATCGAACCTCATGATTACATTGCAGAATTGTTCGATTCCATTGCTCGTTTCAATACGATTCTGCTCGATTTCAACCGTGACATTTGGGGATATATCGCACTCAACCATTTCAAACAGAAAACGGTTGCCGGCGAAATTGGCTCTTCCACGATGCCGCATAAAGTCAATCCCATTGATTTTGAAAACTCTGAAGGTAATCTGGGGCTGGCAAATGCCGTACTTGGTCATCTGGCAAGCAAGTTACCGGTTTCCCGTTGGCAGCGTGACCTGACTGACTCAACCGTATTACGTAACCTTGGTGTTGGTCTGGGATATGCTTTGATTGCTTATCAATCTACGATGAAAGGCTTAAACAAGCTGGAAGTCAATGAACAGCATCTGCTGGATGAACTGGATAAAAATTGGGAAGTCCTTGCTGAACCTATCCAGACCGTCATGCGTCGTTATGGTATCGAAAAGCCTTATGAAAAGCTGAAAGAGCTCACTCGTGGTAAACGCGTCAATGCTGAAGGGATGAAAACCTTTATTGATGGGCTGGATTTACCTGAAGAAGAGAAAATCCGCCTGAAAGCAATGACGCCGGCAAATTATATTGGCCGTGCAATCACTCTGGTTGATGAATTAAAGTAATTGATATTCCCACAGACGGATAAAATATCCGTCTTAGACCGCTGACAAACCTCGTTAAAAATAACGAGGTTTTTTTATTATTTGCCTGCCTGAATGGGCAGTACAAAATGCGATCAAGATAGGGTTGTTTAATCTTGATAATGGGGAATACGATGTATTAAATGCTAGGAAGTGGCAATAAAGATGGAAATATTTTTTACATCAACAGAAGTACTTTCCGTTTCTTAATGGTATTACATCCCCAATCCAGCAGGTGTGTGGCATTCCGCTTATGTATTTAGGGATGTTTTCAAATGGGTTGGTCAACAACCTGAGACGGATAAAATATCCGTCTATTTCCATCCTTTTATAAACCAATCCCAAACACACATTGAAGTTATATCCTATATTTCTACTTGATGACTTGCTGTTATAGATCCATATATCTAACATACTCAGCCAGACCCATTGCATTGAATTTTTTACCGGCAGTTTTGTCTATATAACAGTTTGAATAAATTGATTATTACAATACTGCCCGTTGGCGTTTTAGAAGGAATATTTCATGCGGATATTGATCGTTGAAGATAACATGCTGCTGCGTCATCATTTGACAGTACAGCTTCGCGACACAGGCCATCTGGTTGATGCTGCGGCAAATGCCAAAGAAGCCGATTACTATCTGGCAGAAAGCGAACCAGATATTGCTATTGTTGATCTTGGTTTGCCCGGAGAAGATGGTTTGAGTTTGATCCGTCGCTGGCGCCAGAAAGATGAAAAACTCCCCATTCTTGTTCTGACAGCCCGTGAAAGCTGGCAAGAAAAAGTCACCGTCCTTGATGCAGGGGCCGATGATTATGTCACCAAACCATTTCATCTTGAAGAAATTATTGCCCGGATGCAGGCACTTCTGCGCCGTAATAATGGGTTAGTTTCTCAGGTTATTGAGTTTCCCCCCTTCAGAATTGATCTGTCACGCAAGGAATTAACGGTTTATGGGGAAAATGTCAAACTAACCGCGTTTGAATACCGGATTATTGAAATACTGATGTGCAATAGTGACAAAGTGGTTACTAAAGATGCATTAATGCGCCAGTTATATCCCGATGCTGAACTACGCGAAGGCCATTCCATTGATGTCTTAATCGGTCGGTTAAGAAAGAAAATACAAGATATATGGCCTTATGAAGCTATCGTGACTGTCCGTGGTCAAGGCTATCGCTTTGATGTATAAAACTTTGATGGGTAAAACCGTGCTGAAGCACAAAAAGCAACCTTTCTCACTCCGTACCCGGTTTTTAATGGCGACTGCCGCCGTTATTCTGGCTCTGACAATGTCCTACGGTATTGTTGCCATTGTCGGTTATCTGGTCAGTTTTGATAAAACCGCTTATACTCTGTTACGCAGTCAGAGTAACCTGTTTTTCAGTCTTGCTCAGTGGAATAACAATAAACTGGATATTTCAGTCCCTCCCAATTTCACACTGAACAACCCATCACTGGTTTTGATTTATAACGACAAAGGGACGATCCTCTGGCGTCAACGTCATCTCCCGAAAGTAGAGAACTCGATTCCAAGTGAATGGTTGAAGGAAGATGGTTTGTATGATTTGGATACTAACCTGAGAAACAGCCGGGACTTGTTAAAAGACTCGGACAATATGCAAGGACAATTAGGTAAACTTAACGCTCTCAACGAAAATGAAGACAATGAGCTGACCCACTCCGTTTCTGTTAACCGATACAGTGCGACAGAGCATCTGCCGGCGTTAACCATTGTCGTCATCGATACTATTCCACAGGATTTACAAAAAGCGGTTATGGTGTGGGAATGGTTCGGCTATGTATTAATTGCCAATCTGATTCTGGTCATCCCTTTAATCTGGCTGGCGGCACACTGGAGCTTACGACCGATTAAGTCGCTGATTCATCAGGTCAGTTCGCTGGAGAAAGGTGAACGGGAAAAACTGGATGAAAACCCACCAACCGAGCTGCGGGGGTTAGTGCGTAACCTTAATGTGCTGCTCAATAATGAACGCAACCGCTATACAAAATACCGGACAACGCTGGCTGATCTGACACACAGCCTGAAAACCCCACTGGCTGTTTTGCAATCAACCCTTCGTTCTTTACGCAACAGTAAGCAAATGACGATTCAACAGGCCGAACCTATTATGCTTGAGCAAATCAGCCGTATTTCTCAGCAAATAGGCTATTACCTGCATCGGGCCAGTATGCTCAGCGAGCACAGTACTATTATGCGGAAAGTCTCTTCTGTTCCCGCGTTATTGGATAGCCTGTGCAGCGCTTTAACAAAAGTCTATCAACGTAAAGGGGTCAGCCTCACGTTAGATGTATCGCCGGAGATCACCTGGCTTGGTGAAAAAAATGATTTTATGGAAGTCATGGGTAATGTGCTGGAAAATGCCTGTAAATATTGCCTTAAATTTGTCGAGATCTCAGTCACTGTTGATCACGATTCAGTGATGATTATTGTCGATGACGACGGCCCAGGCGTGCCAATTGACAAACGGGAAATGATTTTCCAGCGGGGCCAACGCGTCGATACCTTACGGCCCGGTCAGGGCCTTGGGTTGTCAATTGCTTCTGAAATTATTGAACAATATACCGGTGATATCAGTATCAGTGACAGCCCACTTGGCGGCGCCAGAATTTGCGTCATATTCCGGTGTCAGCAAATTAATGATGACGATTAAGTGGACTGCTCTTATACCTCCTTCCGCATCGGACGAAGGTTTACGGCTATTTTTGCTAAATATGCCTGTGCAGTCTGATACTCAATTCCACTAATTCGTTATAATATCCTGAAACTCACTTCACACTCAGGATGTCACTATGGACTATCAGTTGAATCTGGACTGGCAGGCGTTTTTGCAAAATCACTGGCAAAAACGCCCTTTACTGATTAAACAAGGCTTCCGTCAATTCATTGATCCACTTACTCCCGATGAGCTAGCAGGTCTGGCTATGGAGAATGAAGTTGACTGCCGTCTGGTCAGCCAGAAAAATGGCCGTTGGGATGTCTCTCATGGTCCATTCGAAAGTTACGATCATTTGGCTGAACAGGATTGGTCACTGCTGGTACAAGCAGTTAATCACTGGCATCATCCTTCCGCGGCATTAATGCAGCCATTCCGCACATTATCTGATTGGCGAATGGACGATCTCATGGTTTCCTTCTCTGTTCCCGGCGGGGGTGTCGGCCCGCATCTTGATCAATATGATGTGTTTATCATTCAAGGAATGGGTCGCCGTCGTTGGTGCGTTGGAGAAAAGCTCCCCATGAAACAGCGCTGCCCTCATCCCGATCTGTTACAGGTCGATCCATTTAACGCCATTATTGATGAAGAGATGGAACCCGGTGATATTCTCTATATTCCACCTGGGTTTCCGCATGAAGGTTATGCCATTGAAGATTCACTGAATTATTCAGTTGGTTTCCGCGCGCCCAATTCCCGCGAACTGTTCAGTAGTTTTGCCGATTATGTGCTGGCTAATGATTTAGGCAGTTATCGCTATAGCGATCCTGATCTGACTTTCCGCGAAAACCCGGCGCTGGTCCAGCAACATGAACTATCCGCATTACACACAATGATGAACGAATTATTGGCACAACCTGAAATTTTCCAACAATGGTTTGGTGAGTTCATCTCTCAGTCCCGGCATGAACTTGATATTGCCCCACCAGAGCCGCCCTATGAAAGTGATGAAATTTATGAATTAATGAAACAAGGTGAAAATCTCCACCGCCTTAACGGATTACGCGTTATAAGAATTGGTGATCAGTGCTTTGTTAACGGTGAATTAATAGATACGCCTCATATTAACGCAGCTGATGTTCTTTGCCACTATTATCAGATTAATGCAGAAATGCTGGGTGAAGCGATAGATGATGTGCGTTTTATCAGCCTGCTCACTGCATTGGTAAACAGTGGCTACTGGTACTTTAACGATTAATGTATCATCACAAAAGGTGACCCTTTAAATAATTCTGTGTCACTTCTCACCCGGTTATTACCTCACTGCCTTTTAATCAGATCTTCCGATTAAGAGGCAGTGACTGGCATATTTATCAGCCGGGTCACCTCCACGTAAATGCAAAAACTTGTAGCGCCAGGATTTGCCATTAATATCTGTTCAAATTAATCAATAGTGTAAAGCTCTTGAGCTTTTTTCAACTTTTTTAGACAACAGCGCAGTCAACTCAGCAATCCGCATGACGACACTCACAGCCTGTTCCATTCCCTCCAATGAAATAAATTCATGCTTGCCATGATAATTATACCCTCCCATGAATATATTCGGGCAAGGCAAACCACGGAATGACAATTGCGCCCCACCAGTACCACCACGAATGGGTTTAATAATGGGATCGATGTCACAATCCAACATCGCCTGTTTAGCAATTTCAATAACATGTGGATATTTGATAACTTCATCATGCATATTGTAATAATTGTCATCGATAGTCAGTTCGATATGACAATCAGGATGTAATCCCTCACCGGCTTTTTCCGCAATTTTGATCATCTTCTTTTTACGTTTTTCGAAGTTATTCCGATCAAAATCACGAATAATATAGTGCATTTCGGCGCGCTCCACCGTACCTTTAATACGTTTCAGATGGTAGAAACCTTCATATCCGTCGGTATGTTCCGGTGTTTCTTCCGATGGCAATGCCTGATGAATACGGATTGCCAGCGATAAGGCATTGATCATGACATCTTTAGCATTACCAGGATGAACATTGTTGCCAACAATCTTGACTGTCACCACCGCCGCATTGAAGTTTTCAAACGCCAGTTCCCCCACACCGCCACCATCCACGGTATACGCCCATTCAGCATCAAATGAATTAATGTCAAAATAGCATGCTCCCTTACCTGTCTCTTCATCAGGTGTAAACGCTATCCGAATATCACCATGTAAAATATTACTGTTTTTCAAGCGAACCATTGCGGTAATGATTTCTGCAATACCCGCTTTATCATCAGCACCAAGCAGCGTTCTGCCATCTGTGGTAATCAATGTTTTCCCCAACATGCTATGCAATACAGGAAACATGACTGGCGAGAGCACTTCATCACCAGTCCCCAGGGCAATCTCACCACCCCGGTAATTTTCCAGCATTTGTGGGCTGACATTTTTTCCAGGAAAATCTGATGAAGTATCAAGATGAGCGATAAAACCGATAGCCGGTACAGGCCATGGTGTATTGGCAGGTAATGTCGCCATAACACAGCCATAATCATTCTGAATCACATTGGAAAAACCCAGCTCAATCAGCTCTTGTTTCAGCGCTTTGGCCAGTTCAAGCTGGCCATCACTGCTGGGAATGGTTTTCACCGACGGCTTTGACTGAGTATCAAAAGATATGTATTTAAAAAAACGCTCTAGTAATCTGTCCATTATTCTCTCCCCCAGGAACCTGACAGCCCATTATGAGGAAGAGAAACAGAATAATTATTGCGTCAAATCAGCTTTAAATTCTTTTATCCTATCAATTAACTTTTGGACATATTCATCCACTATCTTACTGGCTGGCCCATAATGCTTTTCATCAAACAGACTTTCTACCTGACTCGGCTCCAGATTCAGCTCTACTGTGTGCGCCCCTGCCAGTTTAGCTTCATGCACAAACCCAGCCGCAGGATAAACATGCCCGGAAGTGCCGATAGCAATGAAAATATCCGCCTGAGCCAATGCAGAGTAAATTTGCTCCATAGCAAAAGGCATTTCACCAAACCAAACAATATGCGGACGCAATGGTGATGGGAACTGGCAACAATGGCAACGTTCATCTGTCATCAGAGGACCTGCCCAATCGAACACTTGCCCGGACTGACAGCAACGGATTTTGAGCAATTCGCCATGCATATGCACCGTACGATAGCTACCCGCCCTCTCATGAAGATTATCGATATTCTGGGTAATCAGCAGAAAATGATCACCAAGCTCATTTTCCAAGGCTGCCAAAGCATAATGCGCCGCATTCGGATTTATTTCCGGTTGCTGAAGTTGATGACGCCGAGCGTTATAAAATGCCTGTACCAGTTCTGGATCTTTCTGAAAACCTTCCGGTGTAGCAACATCTTCCACCCGGTGTTCTTCCCATAATCCATCAGAGGAGCGGAACGTCCGAATACCCGATTCAGCCGAAATACCCGCGCCAGTCAATACCACTACATAAGGTTTTTCCATATTCAGCGCCAATCGATTATCCCTATAGAAAATTCGGCTACGAAACCTCTGATGCCGCAAACGCTTAACCTTACGAAACCGACCAAGCCGACGACGAACACGCATATGATTTCCTTATAAGATTTCTTAGTACTGCTTAGGTTTCTATTTTTTATACCATAGCGCCTTTGTTTAGCTCATGCCAATAGCCGGTTTATTATTTCCCACTTAAAATACGTGCCGGCTCAAGTCTGCTTGCCCGTCTGGCCGGATACCAACTTGCCAGTAAACTCAGAATCAAAGCCGTCGCCAGAACATACAGCACATCCATGCTATGTAGCTCAGATGGCAGGAAATCAATGAAATAAACATCACCGGAAAGAAATTGATGGCCGATCAGCTTTTCCAAACCATGAATCAGAGCCGTCAGATTCAGTGATGCCGACACGCCGACTACCGCGCCGGCAATACTGCCTGCCATACCCGCCAATAATCCATACCAGAGGAAAACCGCTCTGATTTGCCCATCTTTCGCGCCGAGGGTTCGCAAGATAGCAATATCACTGCTTTTATCTTTTACCGCCATGACCAGTGTAGAAACGATATTAAAACACGCCACGCCAATCACCAGAATCATCGCCAGATACATAATGCCGCGTACCATCTGAATATCCTGATACATATAACCGTAATTTCTTATCCAACTACTGATATAGACATATTCTTGTGATGCTTCACCGGCAGCTCTTACTCGTTGGTCAGCGGCAAACACATCATCAACCTTGATCGCAATTCCGGTGATCCCCTGACCATAATCCAAATATTGCTGTGCATCAGCCAAAGGAATTAGAGCCAGACTATGATCAAGTAAGCCACTTAACTGAAAAATTCCGCTAACCTGTAAACGGATCCGCTTTGGTTGCAATAGTTTCATTTCCGGATCATTGTTCGGGATCATGACAGTCAACCAATCGCCCTGTTTAACCTTCAAAGCATTAGCAACCCCCTGCCCAAGAATGACCTGTTGATGACCAGCCTGAAAGTTTTGCCATGCATTACCTTGTACAAACTGTGGTAATGAACTGACCTGGGCCTCAGTGACTAAATCAACACCTTTCACCTGAACAGCATGTAAGCTGGCGCCTTTTTCCATTAATCCGGTAAAAGTAATATAAGGTGAAGCAGCAACTATGCCGGTTGTGTTTTTTACCCGTTCTAATGCCGGCCGCCAATGGGCAAAAGGCTGATTAACCGCATAGATTTCACCATGAGGAACGACAGAAAGGATCCGGTTTCTCAATTCCCGTTCAAAACCATTCATGGCGCTCAGACCAATAATCAAAACAGCGACACCAAGCATAATCCCCAGCGTGGAAATCACTGAAATCAGGGATACCATTCCACCACGGCGGCGCCCCCGGCTGAATCGCAGAGCAGTGACTAAAGAGAGAGGCAAATTCGCCATTACAATGCCCCCGCCAGGGTCAATTTATCCTGTAAATAACCATCCCGCATCTCCACCTGACGATTCAATCTGCCAGCCAGTGTCAAATCATGGGTGACAACCAGAAATGCTGTGCCTTGCTGTCTGTTAAGCTCGCCCAATAATTCAAAAACGCTATCTGCATTACGCAAATCAAGGTTACCAGTAGGTTCATCAGCCAAAACTAAAGAAGGCTCATTAACCAAGGCTCTGGCAATCGCCACTCGCTGGCGTTCACCCCCTGATAATTCTGACGGGCGGTGATGAGCCCGTTTCTCCAGACCAACAGCCGCCAACATTTCCAATGCTTTCTTCTGTGCCTGGCTGCGGTTTTTTCCGCCAATCAGCAGTGGCATAGCCACATTCTCTATTGCGTTAAAATCAGGCAACAAATGATGAAACTGATAAATAAAACCCAATTCATGGTTGCGCAGCGCTGCTCTGGCTTTGGAGGACATTTTATTCAAAGAGCGCCCTTTAAAAAGGACTTCACCGGAAGTCGGTGTATCCAATCCGCCAAGCAAATGCAGAAGCGTACTCTTACCTGAGCCGGAACTCCCCACAATCGCCATCATTTCACCCGGCTTAATAGCAAAAGTGACATTTTTCAGCACTTCGGTCAGTACTTGCCCTTCCTGATATTTTTTACATAAATTATTACACAGCAGTAATGGTTGATTATTCATAACGCAAAGCCTCAGCAGGTTGAATGGCAGCAGCACGCCAGGAAGGATATAACGTAGATAACAAGGCGATAACCATCGCTGAAATTGCAATGGCGGCTACCTGTAATGGCTCAATCGCAACAGGCAATTCAACACCTGAGGTTAATAGACCAACCAATGGCATTAAGTTATTAAGCTGGCTGGAAAGCAGAACACCAAGCCCAGTTCCCAGTAATGTACCGATGATCCCGGCACCCGCTCCCTGGATCATAAAAACGGTCATAATCTGACGACGTACCAGCCCCTGTGTTTGCAAAATCGCCACTTCACCTTGCTTTTCCATCACCAGCAAGCCAAGCGAAGTAATGATATTGAATGCAGCTACAGCAATAATCAAACTCAGCAATAAACCCATCATGTTTTTTTCCATTCTGACAGCTTGGAAAAATTCACCTTTACGTTCACGCCAATCTTTCCACAACAACCCTTCAGGCAAGGTTTGTAAGCTCAAACTATCTACAGCCAAGGGCTCTGTGAGATAGAGACGCCAGCCGGTGATATTACCCTGAGGATAACGCATCAGACGAGCCGCATCTTGCTGATTAACCAGAACCTGTGTGCCGTCTACTTCACTGTTAGAAGCAAAAGTACCCACAATAGTAAACAAGCGCTGACTGGGAATACGCCCCATCGGTGTCAATTGGCTTGCACCCGGCACCATAAAGCGGACCCGGTCACCACGTTTTACCCCAAGCTCCCTGGCCAGTTTTTCACCCAAAATCGCATTATAGCTGCCGGGTTCAAGTTGCTGACGATAAGTGCTGATCAAATATTCCGTCAGCGGTTCATATTCATCAGCAGTAATACCCAACATCACGCCTACGCCAACATTGCGGGGACTTTGCAATACGACATCTCCCACCACTAAGGGGGTAATCCTGCTAACTTGTTTCAAATCCGCAAGCTCGCTGGCCGGATGCTTTTCCGGATCCAAAGAACCATTCGCCGACGTCACAATAGCCTGCGGCATAAAACCAAGAATACTGGTTTCCAGTGAACGCTCAAAACCATTCATCACGGACAGTACTGTAATTAATGCAGCAACACCGAGAGTAATACCAATTGCCGACAACCATGAAACAAACCGGCCAAATTTGTCAGCCGCACGGCCACGCATATACCGCAAACCTATAAATAATGAGACAGATTGAAACATGAAATCTGTTACTCCCCTGTTGCCAAAGCAAAGTGTTCGGGGATAATAAAGGGTAGCTATACTTTATGGAACCACCAACGCCCAGATCTGTGGTTTTTTTTATTTTCTCTCAACCTGCCAGCGTGTTTACTTTAAGACCATTATGAGTCGAAAATCTGTTGGGAATGGACTGAATCATAGAGAACACATTAACGCTTATGTCCTCAAAATACCGTTATGAACTTCCTGAACGCCGCGGTGATAACCGCCAGTTAGGTCAACTTACTGGCGCAGCTTATGCTGTAGAGTGCGCTGAAATTGTCGAACGCCATCAAGGCCCTGTGGTACTGATAACCAAGGATATGCAAAACGCTTTACGTCTGCATGATGAAATCCATCAGTTTACCGATTGTCCTATTGATCTCCTTTCTGACTGGGAAACATTGCCGTATGACAGTTTTTCTCCTCATCAGGAAATTATTTCCAATCGCCTGTCCACACTCTACCGTCTGCCGACAATGACCAAAGGTGTTTTAATCCTGCCGATAAATACCTTAATGCAACGGGTTTGCCCGCATGAGTTTCTTCACGGGCATGCGCTGGTTATGAGCAAAGGTCAGAGGCTTTCGCGGGATAAACTGCGCACTGAATTGGAGCAGGCGGGCTATCGCAGTGTTGAACAAGTTCTTGAACATGGCGAATTTTCTACCCGTGGCGCACTGCTTGATCTTTTTCCAATGGGGAGCGAGCACCCTTATCGTATTGATTTTTTCGATGATGAAATTGATAGTCTGCGAATTTTCGATGTTGACAGCCAACGCACGCTGACCGAGGTCAAGCAAATCAACTTGCTGCCCGCTCATGAATTCCCAACGGATAAAGAGACTATCGAACTGTTTCGCAGCCAGTGGCGAGAACGTTTTGAAGTCCGTCGTGACGGTGAACACATCTATCAGCAAGTCAGTAAAGGGACATTGCCGGCTGGGATAGAATACTGGCAACCCCTGTTTTTCAACCAACCCTTGCCTTCGCTATTTGAGTATCTGCCAGACAACACTTTGATTATCAATCAAGAGATAAACCCCGCCGCGGAACGTTTCTGGCAAGATGCTCAACAACGTTTTGAGAGCCGTAAAGTTGATCCCATGCGTCCTCTCTTACCACCGGAAGAACTTTGGCTTCCGGCTGATAAGCTATTCTCAGAACTCAAAAACTGGCCCCGCATTCAACTCAAAACGGAAGAGCTCAGTAAAAAAGCCAGCCATATCAATCTTGATTATCAACGACTGCCGGATCTTGCCGTTGTTGCACAAAATAAGGCGCCACTGGATAAGCTTCACCGTTTCCTTGAACAATTCAGCGGCCGCGTTATTTTCTCCGTTGAGAGCGAAGGCCGAAAAGAAACGTTGCAAAAGTTGTTGTCACGAATAAAAATTAAGCCGATTAAAATCAGTAAATTACATGAAGCACAACAATCAGGCCACTTTTTGATGATTGGTGCGGCTGAACAGGGTTTTATTGATGCCAAGAATGCATTTGCTCTGATCTGCGAAAGTGACATGCTCGGTGAACGTGTTGTTCGCCGCCGTCAAGATACCCGCCGCACGATCAATACAGATACTCTGATCCGTAACCTTGCAGAATTACTCCCCAGTCAGCCAGTGGTCCATCTGGAACATGGCGTTGGCCGTTACCAAGGGTTAACCACTCTGGAAGCAGGAGGGATCAAGGCTGAATATCTGATACTGAGTTATTCCGGTGAAGACAAACTCTATGTTCCGGTGTCTTCCCTGCACCTGATTAGCCGCTATGCGGGTGGCGCGGATGAAAATGCGCCATTACATAAACTTGGCGGAGAGGCATGGAGCAAGGCCCGCCAAAAAGCAGCTGAAAAAGTACGCGATGTGGCTGCGGAGCTGCTTGATATTTATGCTCACCGCACCGTAAAACCAGGATTTGCTTTCAAACATGATTGGGAACAATACCAACTGTTCTGTCAGAACTTTCCATTTGAAACTACGCCAGACCAAGAGCAGGCTATTAACGCCGTTCTCAATGATATGTGTCAACCCGTAGCGATGGATCGCTTGGTTTGCGGCGATGTGGGATTTGGTAAAACCGAAGTTGCAATGCGCTCTGCATTTCTGGCAGTCCATAATGACAAGCAAGTGGCGGTATTGGTTCCGACAACCCTTCTGGCTCAACAACATTTTGATAATTTCCGAGACCGCTTTGCTAATTGGCCGGTACGTATTGAAATGATATCCCGTTTCCGCAGCGCGAAAGAACAGCAGCAAGTCGTTGAGATGGCAGCCGAAGGTAAAGTCGATATTATTATCGGTACTCATAAATTGCTGCAAAGCGGCCTGCGCTGGAAAGACCTTGGTTTATTAATTGTCGATGAGGAACACCGGTTTGGCGTTCGCCATAAAGAGCAGATCAAAGCTATGCGCGCTGATGTGGATATTCTGACGCTTACCGCAACGCCTATTCCGCGAACGCTCAATATGGCAATGAGTAGTATGCGGGATCTCTCGATCATTTCGACACCGCCCGCCCGTCGCCTGGCGGTCAAAACGTTCGTGCGTGAATATGACAGCCTGGTTGTTCGGGAGGCGATGTTGCGTGAAATTTTGCGCGGTGGTCAAGTCTACTACCTCTATAATGATGTTGAAAATATTGAGAAAGCAAAACTACGCCTCGAGGAGTTAGTGCCAGAAGCCCGGATCGCCGTTGGTCATGGGCAAATGCGTGAACGGGATTTGGAACGAGTGATGACCGATTTCCATCATCAGCGGTTTAATGTCCTGATTTGCACCACCATTATTGAAACAGGCATCGATATTCCAAGCGCCAATACCATCATTATCGAACGTGCCGACCATTTCGGCCTGGCTCAATTGCATCAATTACGAGGGCGTGTCGGACGCTCTCATCATCAGGCTTATGCTTATCTTCTGACGCCACATCCGAAAGCCATGACAACCGATGCGCACAAACGTCTGGAAGCAATCGCTTCCCTTGAAGATTTGGGCGCGGGTTTTGCACTGGCGACCCATGACCTTGAGATCCGCGGAGCGGGTGAACTTCTCGGTGAAGAACAAAGTGGCCAGATGACAACTATTGGCTTCACACTCTATATGGAGCTACTGGAAAGTGCTGTCAATGCATTAAAAGCAGGCCGTGAACCTTCACTTGACGACTTGGTGAATAACCAAACGGAGGTTGAATTGCGTATGCCTGTTTTACTGCCTGATAATTATATTCCTGATGTCAATATGCGTTTATCTTTCTATAAACGCATTGCCAGCGCCAGAGATGAATCAAAATTGGCAGAATTAAAGGTTGAATTGGTAGACCGGTTCGGCATATTACCTGATCCTGGACGCCATTTATTACAATCAGCGGCAATTCGCTTATCTGCTCAGAAATTAGGGATTAAGCGCATAGAAGCCCATGAAAAAGGCGGTTTCATCGAATTTAGTGAGAAAAATAAAGTTGATCCAACTTATCTGATCAGCCTGTTACAAAAACAGCCTGAAATTTATCGGCTGGATGGCCCCGCTAAATTGAAATTCATTACTGACCTGAATGAGAGGATGGCGCGTCTGGAGTTTATTCAGCAGCTAATGAGTACTTTTGAACATCATCAAATAAGTTTTTAAGCTGTTTTTTACTTCCCCTGTGACTGATGATCAGTCACAGGGGAAGTGCTGTAATTTACTCATTAATACTTATTCTGAAATAATAATTATTTCCCTTATTTATGTAATTCACACATTCCATAACCCGAAATAATACATTAGATAAAATAAAGATATTCCTCACTCGTCTTATTGACGATAAATTTCAGAAAAATCGCTAACATAAAATTAACAATAACCCCATTTCGCTTACCTTACCTAACCTTAAGTGGTATCCAATTAAAGTGATCGTACCAGTTGTATGGGATTCTAATAACCCAGTAAAACTGTACCTTATTGTAAAAATCAATCAAATATATTGAGCAATTATAAAAATTATATTCAAACATATTGTTTGTTAGAAAATAAATTATTATTTATTCCTAAACATTATATTATATTTTAGTTGCGCTATTTTACACTTCGTCTATACCAATTAGTTAAACTCGTATTTATCTGTTTTTAAGAAGTAAATAAAAAATAGATATTTATGACAAGAAAGAGAAATAGTCATTATGCAAAGTATTACTTATAATAACGTTACTTCTAATAATATTTCTTCTAGCAATATTTCCATGCAGATTTTACATGAGTTGTTACAATACCGCAGACGTTTTACCAACTCAGAAAAAGATTTAGAGCAAGAAGAAACATTTGTTAAAAAAGTACAGTTACCCAGAATTGCGTATTTTATCAAGAACAAAAAACCTATCGAATTTATTTTGCCGGCATTCCCAACAAAATCACCAAATAGAAATAAAGTGCTTGGCACTGCTCCCGATATGGCAGAACGCTTATCTTTGACTTTTCTTAATTCTCTATGCCAACGTATACAACTTTATTATCCTCCTGGCGCCCGTATTATTATCTGTTCAGATGGGCATGTTTTCGGCGATTTAATTCGTGTCAATGATGATGTTATCAGTCAATATCATGAAGATATTAAACAATTAATCAATGAGATGGGTGCTATAAACCTAAGTACATTTAATCTCAATGACGATAAGAACCTCTGCGAGCACAGTGATGATTTCGATTTACAGAGGCAAATGTTAGTAAAACATTACGCCCGAACTGAAGAATCCATTAAAAATCAATTGTTGCAAAACAGTGATGGATTGCAATTGTATCGTGCGGTTACCCGCTTTTTATATGAAGACAGCTTATTACCCGGCTATACCGGATCAAACAATGCCCTGCAAAAAGATGCCAAACAGAGAGCTATCGGTGTTATTCAGCGGAGTTGGGCATGGGGAAGTTTATTAGATACGCATTTCCCAGAAGCCATACGTTTGTCTATTCATCCTCAACCAGCAGACAGCATTAAACTCGGTATTCATATGATGCCAACCAGGGATGATTGGTTAACCCCCTGGCATGGCGTTGCAGCCAATGTAAATGGGCAGTTTATATTAATGAAACATAAAGAAGTTCAGATGATGGGCGGAAAATTAGTAAATATTCATGGAAAACCCAGCCATTATGTAATTTAAAGGAAAATGACTATGACAGATTTAAACAAATTTCAGACAGAAGAGATAACGCCTTTTGGCCTGAAGATTACACCACAATATTCCGGCCAGCATATTGATACGCTATCAGTAGGAGAATTAAAAAAACTGATTAAAAAACATCATTTGCTTATATTACGTGGCTTCAAATCTGGCTTATCTGATCACGAAAAATATGAAGATTATGCTCGTGATTGGGGAGAAATAATGATGTGGCCGTTCGGTGCTATTTTAGATGTTCGTGAACATCAGGATACGACCGATCACGTATTTGATAACAGTTATATGCCGCTTCACTGGGACGGCATGTATAAACCGACCATTCCCGAATTTATTATGTTCCATTGCGCACATGCGCCAAACCGTGACCAAGGCGGCAGAACCACCTTCGTCAATACCCGCCTTGTGGTTGCTAATGCGACTCAGCAGCAATTAGAACAATGGAAAAATATATCGGTTACTTATCGTATTAATAAAGTCACTCATTATGGCGGCGAAGTCCATTCTCCTTTATTGGAAAAACATCCGGATGGAAATGGATTTGTCATCAGATACAATGAACCCGCGGTAGATGGTGAGAAATTCCTGAATAAACATGCTATTGAGTATCATAATATCAATCCTGATCAGGTAGCGGAATTTCAGCAAGATTTTATCAATACGCTATACGATAAGCGCCATTTATATGCTCATGCATGGCAAAAAGACGATTTAGTGATTGTGGACAATTTCTCTCTGCTACATGGGCGAGAAGGATTTACGTCTAAATCAGAGCGACATTTACAGAGGATCCATATTCAATCTGATCCCGTTTTTAACAATCAAGCATTAATAGCGTAGAAAGAGCAGGAAAAATCCATTATCTTGACTCCCATTGTAGTTATTGGTTACTCTACCACTACAATATAGCTATCAGCTGAAACAGATATAAATCTGTTGGGAGTCAATCATGATCCGCCCTTTTAACACACAGGATATGGATACTATTCTGGATATTTGGCTATCAGCATCGTTGATTGCCCATAATTTCATTGATGCTGATTTTTGGAAAAGCAAAACAGATGATATGCGCAATATCTATATCCCATCGTCAGAAACCTATGTATTTGAAGAACAAAGCTTTGTGAAAGGTTTTCTCAGCCTATACGAAAACCGTATTGCCGCTATCTTTGTTTCACCGTCAGCGCAAGGAAGAGGTATCGGTAAGCAGCTGATCAACTATGCCAAAAATCTACGAAATAAACTGGAATTAGAGGTTTATTGTCAAAATAAAAATTCTATCGGTTTCTATCTTAGCTGTGGTTTCGTAAAAAAAGAAGAAACAATAGATAAAAACACGAATAACCCTGCACTAATCATGGAATATCTTCATACCTAATTTTATTAATTAAAACCCACCATTGATTTCAATAAGAAATAAATTCCAAACAACCGGAAATATACATTCAACATAAAATCACATTCAGTAATAATCAATATAGATAATACATCCACTCTCTAACAGAATAGTGGACTAAGAAATAATAATAATATGAAATACCCATTTGTAGTTATACTAAGGAGGCAATTAACTAAAGAGGAGAATAACAATGTCCATATCTCTTGAGTACTTTAAATCTGCAAAATTCGACGGTAATCTATATCTTAAATGTTATGGTGAAATGAGTGACAATATAGAAATAAAATACAAACTAATAGATTCAGATACAAAAGATATATATGAATACTATAGTAACAATAATCAATTGGCCTGTTTTACCTCACTTAAACCTACAAATTACATAATAGAAACCACTATCATTGAGAATGGAAAAGTAACTAAAAAACTTCCACCAGAAAATATAGAAATAAAAGAATCAGATTTTCTGTTTGATATAGATAGAAAAATAAATGAAATCATTAGAAATGAAAACAATGATATTAGCTATCCATTACTCAAAAAAACACTGTATGAAGATAATGTTATTTCTTTAAAAGGAAATAATCATATCCCAAATGACAATTTAAAGTATAATCTTGAAATCATGTTTTCCCCTGATGGATTAAAAAAATTAGAAGCTGAAAAAATTGATTCATTACCTTTTTTTAATGCATCTAAACACAAAATGGAGATAAAACCTGTCTTTAATAAAGACGATTTCGATAAAAAAGCCTGGAAAACTCAGGAATTCAATAAATTAACTTATCTTTACAAAATAGAAGCGGATATTAATCATTCTGATTTAGTCAAGTTAGCCGATGAATTGGAAAAACTGGATTATATCGAGTTTTGCTCTCTCACCCCTGTTTTAAAATATCAGCCTCCGCCTCCTCTGATTTCATCCAAACCAGCAGAGGTGATTGCCGAATTTGATTCTCATATCATTACGCCTGATTTTTCATATCTGCAAGGGTATTTAGACGAATACAATGGAATGAATATCAGAAATGCCTGGGCTACTGGTTATGAAGGTCAGGGTATCACTGTGCACCATCTTGATTTTGGTGTTTACCGAAACCATGAAGATTTTGTTGGTAATATTACTGTGGTTAACAGCCGCCCTGAAACACAAGACTGTAACCACGGTACAGCATCCACCGGATGTATTGCAGCAAAGAATAATAAATTTGGTGTGACAGGTATCGCTCACGAATGTCATTTCCGTTTTTACGACATTGATGATTTTGATAAAATAATATATAGTTTTTCGCCGGGAGATATTATTAGTTTAAATATTCAAATTGTCGCCAATAATAGATATTACCCTTTTACCTATATCAAATCTGATTGGCAGAAAATAAAAAGCTGTGTTGACGCGGGTGCAATTATTATCTTTTCTGCCGGTAATGGCGGTATTAATTTAGCCTATGATTTTACCTTCCCCAATTATGGCGATCCTGGTGGTATTATGATTGGCGCCTGTACATCAATTAATGGATACAGGTTAGGCTTTTCCAATCATAATCTCTATACCAGTTTAAATTCCTGGGGTGAGAATGTCACAACCACTGGATATTCAAACTTGCAGCACCTACCAGGAAATAATAGAAACTATACTCGTAGTTATAATGGGACATCCAGTGCAACACCTTTAGTTTCCGGTGCGTTAGCACTCATCCAATCCTATACCAAATTAAAATACCATAGATATTTTAATTGCTTTCAAATAGCAACACTGGTTAAGAATAGTGGTTTTTCAACAGGAGAACAACAGGGGATTGGATCACGTCCAAATGTTGCAAATGCTTTCAAATTAATTGATCGTCTGTTTTCTTAATTAAGAAAAATTATTTCAAACTAAATAAGTGATACTTTATCAAGGCCACTCATTATTTTACGAGTGGCCTTATATTGATTAAATAATTAATGCAATTTTAATCGTGGGCGGATCACACGGTTAATTCCACCGACCAACATCATCAAGCCAGTTTTAATATAACCATGCAAAGCTACCTGATGCATTCGATATAATGAAATATAGACAGCACGAGCCACACGCCCCTCTATCATCATTGAACCACGCATTAAATTACCCATCAGGCTACCAACCGTACTGAATTTAGATAACGAAACCAGAGAACCATGATCTTTGTAGATATACTCTTTTAACGGTTTGTCATTCAATAACGCCATAATATTACTATGGCAACGGCTAGCCATTTGGTGAGCCGCCTGTGCCCTTGGCGGAACAAAACCTCCCTCTTTCTTCGGGCATGACGCACAATCACCAATAGCGAAAATATGGTCATCAAATGTCGTTTGCAGCGTTGGCTTCACTACCAGTTGATTAACCCGGTTAGTTTCAAGGCCGGCAATATCTTTCATAAAATCAGGTGCTTTGATACCCGCCGCCCATACCATGAGATCCGCGTTAATCAATTCACCCTCTTTGGTATTCAATCCATGCTCATCAGCACTGGTTACCATAGTTTTGGTCAATACATGAACGCCAAGTTTTGTCAGTTCCTGATGCGCCGCAGCAGAAATTCGTGCCGGCAATGCAGGCAAAATACGCTCACCCGCTTCTACTAACGTCACATTCAGTGCTTCTGAACTCAGTCCCTCAAAACCATAGCTGTTAAGCTGTTTTACCGCATTATGCAATTCTGCTGATAACTCAACACCTGTTGCACCACCACCAACGATAGCGATATTGACCTTATCTTGCTGACCACTGCTGGCAGAGTATTTAAGAAACAGGTTCAGCATTTCATTATGGAAACGATGCGCCTGTTGCGGGTTATCCAGGAAGATGCAGTGTTCTTTCACACCTTGCGTATTAAAATCATTAGATTTACTGCCCAGAGCCATAACCAGAATGTCATAACTCAGTTCACGTTCAGGAACCAATACCTCGTTGTATTCATCCCGGATCTCAGCCAAAGAGATCTTTTTGATGTCACGATGAATATCGGTCAACGTGCCTAATTGAAAACTGAAATAGTGATTACGGGCGTGAGCCAGATAACTCAACGCATCAACCCCATCGTCGAGTGATCCTGTCGCGACTTCATGTAATAACGGCTTCCATAAATGACTTTGGTTACGATCCACCAGCACAATTTCTGCTTTCTTTTTGCGCCCCAGCTGATGCCCTAGACTGGTTGCCAGTTCCAAACCACCAGCACCTCCACCAATGATCACAATTCTCTTCTTTGGTGTTGACATGACTACTCCACTAAAAATGCAAATCAAATGTTATCTAAGAATATTGTTTCAATATTCTTAGATAACATTTAATTTGGAATAAATAACTGATGTGATAGTTACATAATATCACGGCTGGTTAGTGGGTCATACCAAAATTGAACAACATCAAATTCTTTTGAATAAATAAACATCAATTATAAAAATTATCAATTTATTTCTAGTTAGTCGGATTTGGCTTGATAAACGGGGAATATGTAACTCCCCCGTATTCCCTTGGCATTCCCCTATCCAGCAAAGCAAAAAGTACGATGCCCAATAAATTCTCGACTGGGTTTTACGACAATCTCAATGTCATACCCAAGGCGATTAAGACATTCCATTAATTTCTTCTCAGACAAGTTGAGAACTTTTCCGTTATATAGAGCAGAAATTCGTGGCTGTGATAGTCCCATGCGTTTTGCCGCTTCCGTTTGATTAAGCCCCAGTTTTTCAATTGTATTTATGATCTGAATAGCCAAATCAGCTTTGATTTTCATATCTTCGGCGCCAGGTAAATTTAGATCAGCAAAAACATTGTCTGAACCGATTTCAAAATCATTTTCATCATATCTTGCCATTTTTCATACCCTCATAAATCTGTTTAGCTTTATCAAGCCGAGACTTGATAAGATCGATATCAACCTTAGGCGTAGAAATTCCTTTTTTTGATTTCTTCTGAAAACAATGTAAAACGAATACTATGTTTTCAAACTTTACAGTGTAGACTGCTCGATAAGTATCCCCATCATGATTCTCCACAACTTCTAAAACTCCTGCTCCATGAAAGCCTGAAAGAGGTTTTACATCGGGGTGAACATACCTACCTGTGCAAAATGCAAAGATAACCAACCGTTTTAATGACTTTACTTTCTTACTACGCATTATCCCGACCAACTTCAGATCCAATATTATGATTATTACAGAAATGGTATAAAAAACCATCAAAAAATGCTCATAAAAAAGGTTTTCACAAGTACCGAACACAACACTGCCATTTCTCATGTAAAACCGTTAATGCTTTATTAGCCTGCTGCCAGCGTTTTGAATTCTTTAATTCATTCAAGCTAAATTGACCGCCCTGATGATACAATTCCGAGACTTTCTCTGCTTTGGTCTGAGGCAAGTTATCAAGCACACTGACCGCCCCGTCACGGTTATTACACACTAGGATCATGTCACAACCTGCATTCAGAGCAGCCTGACCGCGTTCAGCGTAACTGCCCATAATCGCCGCCCCCTCCATAGAGAGGTCATCCGAAAATATTACGCCATTAAAACCCAATTGCTGACGCAGTACCGATTTCAACCAATATGACGATCCGCTGGCAGGATGCTTATCTACCTGAGAATAGATCACATGAGCCGGCATAATCGCATCCAACAAATTACGCTGGATAAAATCACGGAAAATAGACATATCATGACGGCAAATAACGTCTAACGGACGATCATCGTGGGGCGTTTCTTTATGAGAATCAGCATCGACAGCACCATGCCCCGGAAAATGCTTACCCGTTGATTTCATACCGGCAGAATGCATGCCTTTAATAAAGTGCTCTGCCATCCTCTTGGCCTGCTCAGGGTTTTCATGGAATGAACGTTCACCAATAGCTGGACATTGATGACCTAAATCCAGAACCGGCGCAAAACTGATGTCGATATCCATTGCAATCATTTCAGACGCCATCAGCCAACCCGCTTCTTCCGCCAATTTAATGCCATTGAAATTATCACCCAATTCAGCAAAAGACTGGGCCGCAGGTAAACAGGTGAACCCTTCACGGAAACGCTGAACTCTGCCGCCTTCCTGATCAACAGCAATCACAAGACGATGGCGGGATGCCTGACGAATTTGACGAACCAATTCACGTAATTGCTCAACATCATGAAAATTACGGGTAAACAGAATTAAACCGCCCACTAATGGATGTTGCAAAATTTCCTTTTCTTCATTATCGAGTTCATAATTGACAACATCTAACATTACCGGACCCATAATATTCCTCACTTGTATTCATGTGCTGCAATCAATGCAGCGTGATTGATTTAAAACGTTAGACCAAAAGAGAGGCGCAACGGTTGCGCTAACTCTAAAAATTGTGGGTTACCACTCTGCTTCCAACGCACTTCAAACCACATCAAAATCATATAGTCAACCCAAGGTTGCCAACGTTTAATCTGACGCGTCAATAACATTCGATCCCGATATCCTGATGGCTGACTGCAATAGCAGCGCAAAAAATCCTGCTGCTGCGGTTCATCCCAATAATTGGTACGAAATAGCGTCGCTAACGCAAATCCGATATCGGTATCAGCTGCATATTCCCAGTCAATGAGTTTCAGCCCCTGAGGCGTATTAAGCAAATTACCGCAATGAACATCCATATGAGCAGGTGATAGTTTTAGTACTGAAGGCATCGAAGAAGATATAAATTGTTTATGCAGCCGCAACCACCGAGGAGTAAGGCGCGCTTTATCAATTTGCAACCAGTGGCTTTCTAACTGATGCCGTAGTTGAAGCGGATAACCGAACAGCGGCTGATGATGCAAAGTGGTCAATAATGCCGCCAGTTTTTGCAGAAAATCAGGCTGAGAAAATTCATTTTGCTCAATAAGATGACCGGGCAGCCATTCTAATAACAACCAATGGGGATCCATTGCAATCACTTGCGGAGCAATTTTTGTCTGGCTGAGATGACGCAGGATGGCGTTTTCACGCTGACGGTTAACGCCAAGCTGCTTCCCTTGCTGCCACTGCCTGCGGCCGACAATATGATATTCGCCATCGGTGGTATAATAGCTTTCATTTGTCAGACCGCTTAACGGCCTTATCTTCCAGTTGTCTGCTGTTGTATAAGGCCATTGTCCACATAACGCCCGCAATAAACAATTTTGATTACTTAACGTCACCGTGTCCTGACCAAAGAATCTCACCTGTCTGTACAATCATCAGTTGCATGACAATATCTCGCTTATCACTGTTACCGGAAACGATAGAATAGAGAACATAATCCGCATTTAAGTAACGAGCCAGACCAATCGCTTTGCTGCGTAATCCCAGACTATCTTCTTCAGACAAGCCCAAAGATTGGCGAGCGCTCTGTACCTGATTTTGCGGTACTAATGCAAAAACATTTTTGTTATTGATGGCTTGACGCAAAACATCAGTGACTTGCATGGTTTGCAACACACCATTAGTGTTATTTTTTACTGTATCAACTAACAGCAACTTGCCGCTCTCCAGTCCATTCGCCTTAACCATTTGCTCTACCAATAGTTGCACAGTGCCTTCCCAGTCAATTTCACGCATTTTAGGCGGCTCTGGAACTTTTTCAGGTAGTGGCGTCGGTTCTGGGGGCACAGGTATAACCGGAGTGGGAGGCTCAGGCTGCTGCGGAGGCAAAGATGGACAACCAGCCAGAAACATGACCGATAGCGCTACAAAAACAATTCTTTTCATCAACCTATTATTCCAATTACAGAGTTTAAAGAAACAGATAAGTTTCTGCTGTGACACCAGCAATCTATTATCGGTTCAACCTCAGTAATAAAATCAGTAGCATTTATTAAAAATCGAGATATCCGGGACTATTCTGAGAAAAATACCCCCGAATATCTGGCTATATACTATATAAACGAATTTTAGCACTCCACGCTTACTTCAACAGTAATGGCCCCAAATGACAGCCGCCAACCAGATGCATATGAATATGGTAAACTTCCTGTCCCGCATGACGGTTACAGTTCATAATCAAACGATATCCATCTTCGGCAATGCCTTCCTGTTCAGCAATTTTCGCTGCAACCGTCATCATTCGTCCCAACGCGGCTTCATGCTCTGCCTTGACATCGTTCACTGTCGGGATCAAAACATTGGGAACAATCAAAATATGAATCGGCGCCTGTGGAGAAATATCGCGAAATGCAGTAACCAGATCGTCCTGATAAACAATATCAGAAGGTATTTCACGACGAATAATTTTGCTAAAAATAGTTTCTTCTGCCATCACATTTTCCTTTTATTCAAAAAACAAGAGATATATGAGCGCTTACAAACCACAAATTCAAGTTGAAAAATCAAATTTTGCATACATCAACATGAAATAGATCGCAGAAATTCTGCGTGGTAACCTGAGCCAGCTCTTCAATACCCACACCTTTGAGCACAGCCATATATTCCGCAACATCACGCACGTACGCAGGCTGGTTTTCTTTGCCACGATGCGGTACCGGTGCAAGATAAGGCGAATCGGTTTCAATCAGAATACGATCCAACGGTACATATCTTGCTGCTTCACGAATTTGCTCCGCATTACGGAAAGTCACAATACCGGAGAACGAAATGTAGAAGCCTAAATCCAATAATTCTCTGGCGGTATCTTTATCCTCAGTAAAACAATGCAAAACACCACCACATTCTTGCGCCTGTTCTTCACGCAATACCAGCAAAGTATCATCACGGGCACTGCGAGTATGAACAATAACGGGCTTATTGAGTTTACGGCCGATACGAATATGTTCACGAAACGAGGTTCGTTGTAGTTCAGCATTATCCTGCTGATAATAGTAATCCAGCCCGGTTTCACCCAATGCGACAACCTCATTCCCGGCCGCTAAACGTGCCAACTCATCAAAATCGTAGCCTTCATCCAGATTAAGCGGATGAATACCACAGGAAAAGACGATATTTTCCCGTTTACCGATCAGGGTTTTCATTTGCCGGAAACCGGGTAGCGTAGTCGCTACTGCCAACATAAATTTAACTTCCCGATCCGCCGCTTTTGCGACAACATCATCTACATTTTTATGTAGTTTTTCATAATCAAGACAATCAAGATGACAATGCGAATCCACTAACAACATATTAAACTCGTATACAAAAAAGATTTCAAAATTGTGAAGTAAACTGTTTTTCCCAATTGAGCAATCGCTCTGTCAGTAACAACTCTCTGTTTACGCCCACGACTGAGAGTAGCTGATGACGGCAATACGTCCAGTCATCAACGCCTTGTAGTAAAACAGCCATAGTATGCATGGAACTTAATTGATAAATCAGCGTTTGGTGATCCTGATTGATGCAATAACTCTGCGCCTGCTGTTGCCACTTTACCGCATCAAGTAACAAACTGATAAGCCAATGAAGGCGATGCGGCACATCTTCTTGATTTAACTGAGATAAAAGTGATAAAGCATCACGTTTATCCAAAGCCTGTTCAACAGCCTGACAGAATTGTTTCCGAATTTGCCATCGCTCCGGTTGCAGCAATTGTTCTGCCGCAACAGGCGCTCCCTGAGACAGTTTCAAAGCCGTCATTGCATCAACCGAAGAAATGACAGTTAACTGTTTTTGCAACCAATAAAGGCTAGTTTCTGCTTCAGGTACCGGCAGAAAATAGTAAAAACAGCGACTGCGCAAAGTTGCCAAAAGGTTGGCTGGCTGACGACACTCCAGAAGAAAATAGGTATGTTCCGGCGGCTCTTCCAACGTTTTCAATAATGCATTAGCAGCAGCATCTGTCAGACAATCAACCAAAGGCAGCGAGACAATTTTTACGCCGCCTTGCTGAGAACGACTATAAAGCTTTTCTGTAATCTGGCGTACGGCTTCCACACCAACACTGGTTTTACCCTTCTCCGGTGACATAATATGCCAATCAGGATGAGTTTCTGCCATCATTAGATGACAACTATGACACTCCCCACAGCTTTTCATCCCCTGCTTATTCTGACACATCAACCAACGGCTTAAACCATATATCAACACATCAGCCCCGGTACCGGCATTAGCATGAAGTAATAAAGCATGATGGCCCCGCCCTTGCTGATGGAATTTTACCAACTGACGGTATGGCTGATTAAGCCAAGGATACCAATTCATCAGCCATTTTCCTGCTGTTTCAGCCATTGCTCAAGGGCTTGGCAAATATCGGCTTGTACCTGTTCTATTGGTTGAGCGGCATCAACAGTCACAATACGCTTATCTTGCGCCGCAAACTCCAGGTAACAGCTGCGAGTGCGATCAAAGAAATCCATCGACTCTTTTTCAATTCTGTCTAATTCCCCGCGCTCACGGGCGCGTAGTAGACCCATCTGAGGAGGAAGATCAAGATAAATAGTCAGATCAGGACAAAAATCACCCAGAACGGTATCACGCAGCGAGGTCATTAAGTTTTTATCAATACCACGTCCTCCTCCTTGATACGCCCGAGAAGAGAGGTCATGACGATCACCCACAACCCATGCACCACGGGCCAGAGCAGGTTTAATCACATTTTCGACCAGTTGCACCCTGGCTGCATATAACATCAGCACCTCTGCTTTATCCGTCAGAGATTCACCTTCAATACCTTGCTTAATCAACTCACGTAATTTTTCTGCCAGTGGTGTTCCTCCCGGCTCACGGGTAAAAACTAAGTCTTGAATACCGTGCTGCTGCAATCTTTCAACGACTGTTTTCATCGCTGAAGTTTTTCCGGCACCCTCTAGCCCTTCAATAACAATAAATTTGCTGTTCATCTGCTCTGTCTTAATCCCTGACGGTAAATATTCACCGCTCTGTTATGCGCCGCCAGATTGGTCGTAAAAGTATGGCCTCCTTTACCATCCGCGACAAAATAGAGAAATTCAGTTTTTGCCGGGTGCGCAGCCGCTTTTATCGAAGCAAGACCAGGCATAGCAATTGGCGTAGGCGGCAAACCATTAATCATGTAAGTATTGTATGGCGTCAGTGTGGTTAAATCTTTGCGAAAAATAGTGCCTGTATATTTTTCGCCTAAGCCATAGATCACTGTCGGATCAGTTTGTAGCCGCATATTCAACCGTAATCGGTTAATAAATACAGAAGCCACTTTTGTCCGTTCAGACTCAATACTGGTCTCTTTCTCAATTATCGATGCCATGATCAACATTTCATAAGCACTTTTATAGGGCAGGTTTTTATCGCGCTTTTGCCATTCTTCTTCAAGCGTCATTTGCATCTGTCGGTATGCCCGTTTCAGTAATGCGATATCGCTCGTCCCCGCCGTATAGTGATAAGTATCCGGATAGAGCCCCCCTTCCAAAGTATCAGTCTCTTTGATACCCAGTATTTCAGCCAATTCCTGAGCGCTTTTATCATTCAGTTCATGTTTAAGATACTCAGATTGTTGTAGTATTTTCCACCAGTCAGATAAACGGCTGCCTTCGACAAAACGGACCGTAAATTGCGCCTCTTTGCCACTGGAGAATAATTGTAACATTTCCCTCAACGTCATTTCCCGTGTCAACTGGTAAGTTCCCGCTTTAAATCCAGCAAGTTTTGGCTCCAGCCTCAATAACCAAGGGAAAATATGACTATCTTTAATCAGGTTATCCTGAACCAATAATGCTTCCAGGCTATGACGGCCAATACCTGCCGGCAATGTAAATACCCGATCTTGTTTGATTGCCAATGTTTGATCTGCAAATCTTTCAACTTTCTTATAACCAGCATAGAGTAATATTGCCGCCACAATGATAATCAAAGCCAATAGGGCGAAAAAGCGCTTTTTCCGTTTCATCAATTAATCACTTAAACACAGAGCGAATTACAACTTCAGACATTCAGGAAGCAAATATTCATACAGCTCCCTTGACTGATATTTCCATGCGGGCTGATTTTCATGAACCTGAATTTCACTGACAGGTATCACCGGCATTAGAGAATTGCAAACTATTACCTCGTCTGCATAAGCCAATGTTTCAGGATAACGATTTACACAGGAGAGGTAATAGCCACTTTCTGATAATAACTGTATTATTTTTTCCCGCATCACACCTTCAACTCCACATCCCCGCAAATCAGGAGTATACACATCTTTTCCTTTACGCCAGAAAATGTTTGCAGTACAGCATTCAATCAATAAACCATCTGTATCGAGTACCAAAGCTTCATCAGCATTTGACTTCTCGATAAATGATTTAATCAATATCTGTTCCAATCGGTTAAGGTGTTTAATTCCGGCAAGATAAGGATTTATTCCCATAGGTATCGGACTGAGCACCAGAGAAAGGCCTTCCTGACGTTGTTTCAGATATTTTTCGGGATAAGGCGTGAGAGACAGGATCTGATTTGGTTGTGTAAAACCCTGTGCACTGTAACCACGCCCTCCAGCTCCACGGGAGAGAATAACTTTAAGTACGGCTTGTCCAGTAGTAGAAGCAATCTGCTTTATATGGTTTTCAAGCTGTTGCCAATTGGGTTGTGGAAGAGATAACCTTTCAACGCCTTTTTGTAATCTTTGGATATGCAATGACAGCAAAGCGGCCTGTCCCTGCTCTATTTTTACTGTTGTAAAACAACCATCCCCGAATTGAACTGAACGATCATTCACTGGCAAATAGTCGCACCGCTTCCCATTAATCCAATACATATAACTGTGTTCTTAATTACTCAAAAAAGGTATTTCAACCAACTTATCAGGAAGCGGTATCATAGTATATAGCAGACATGAGTGCAAAAATGCCCGTAGAGCCTGCAATGAAAGGAGCTCCAATAATTATTAACTATTGGAGCTCCTTATTCTGTCGCCTTAAAGTATTTACAAAAATAAGGCTTATATCTTACGGAAAATCAGTGAGCCGTTAGTACCACCGAAACCGAAAGAGTTACATAACGCATATTCCATGCCTTCCACTTTACGGGATTCGTTAGGAACGAAATCCAGACGGCAGTTCTCATCCTGGTTTTCCAGGTTGATAGTTGGTGGAACAATTTGATCACGTAGTGCCAAGATAGTGAAAATAGATTCCACTGCACCAGCAGCACCTAACAAATGACCAGTCATTGATTTGGTCGAACTGACTAAAACATCTGTGCCTTCACCAAATACTGACTCAACTGCATGGGATTCCGCTAAGTCGCCGGTTGGTGTTGAAGTACCGTGAGCATTAATATATCCCACCTGCTCAATGGTAATACCGGCATCTTTCAGGGCATTTTCCATCGCCAGCGCAGCGCCAGCACCATCTTCTGGTGGTGACGTCATATGGTAGGCATCACTGCTCATACCAAAGCCAACGATTTCCGCGTAAATTTTCGCACCGCGTCTCTTCGCGTGCTCATACTCTTCCAGCACCAGAATACCTGCACCATCCCCCAGAACAAAACCATCACGGTCTTTATCCCACGGCCGGCTTGCACCCTGTGGATTATCGTTACGGGTAGACAAAGCACGGGCAGCGCCAAAGCCGCCAACTCCCAGAGGCGTACTGGCTTTTTCTGCGCCACCTGCTAGCATAATATCCGCATCATTGTAAGCAATAATACGAGCAGCATGACCGATATTATGCACACCTGATGTACATGCTGTGGCGATAGAGATACTTGGGCCACGTAAGCCGTAAATGATACTCAGGTGACCTGCCACCATATTTACAATCGTGGAAGGAACAAAGAATGGGCTGATCTTACGAGGGCCACTAGCCACTAACGCACCGTGATTCTCTTCAATAAGACCCAAACCACCAATACCAGAACCAATAGCAGCACCAAAACGACTAGCATTGGCTTCTGTTACTTCGATTCCAGAATCTTCAATAGCTTGCACACCTGCTGCAATACCATATTGAATGAAATCATCCATCTTTCGTGCATCTTTGCGCGAAATATTAAAATCTTCATGATTAAAACCTTTAACCAGACCAGCAAATCTAGTTGCATGGCGACTGGTGTCAAAATGGTCAATCAGGCTGATACCACTCTGTCCGGCACAAACAGCTTTCCAAGAAGATTCAGCTGTGTTACCGACAGGAGATAACATGCCTAGTCCGGTCACAACTACTCGACGCTTAGACACGCTTATCCTCCAGGGAGGGAAATAATTTAGGGCAGAAACTTAGGCGGTCGAGTGACCGCCTAGGTGTGTTCACTTATTCGCTTTGGTTCTGGACGTAATCAATAGCTGCCTGAACTGTAGTGATCTTTTCTGCTTCTTCATCTGGAATTTCGATATCGAACTCTTCTTCCAGAGCCATTACGAGTTCAACTGTGTCAAGAGAATCAGCGCCCAAGTCATCAACAAAAGAAGCTGAATTGACAACTTCGTCCTCTTTAACACCAAGTTGCTCAACGATGATTTTTTTAACGCGTTCTTCAATAGTGCTCATGCTATTAAATTTCCTATCAAAATTCGCTTTCGCGATGGTTTTCGTAGTTTATAAAATACAGGAAAAGATGCAACCAAATCCCGGCTGGTCGAACCACAATCTTGCTCTATTTTGCGTTATTTAACACAAAAAATGCAACTGGTTCGCTCACTTTTTAGTTCATGTACATGCCGCCATTGACATGTATTGTTTCACCTGTGATGTAGGCCGCTTCATCAGAAGCTAAAAAAGCCACAGCACTGGCAACTTCTTTCACATCTCCAAGTCTTTTAACGGGTATATCATCCGAGAAGTTTGCCAACTGCTCATCTGGCAACTTTTTGAGCATATCCGTTTCAATAAGCCCTGGAGCAACAACGTTAACCGTAATACCCCGAGAAACGACTTCACGAGCTAATGTTTTACTGAAACCAATAATTCCTGCTTTTGCCGCAGCATAACTCGCTTGCCCAGGGTTACCCATTGATCCAACAACAGAACCAATAGAGATAATACGGCCATAACGTTTTTTTATCATAAAGCGCATTGCCGCTTTTGACATACGGAAGACGGAAGAAAGATTAGTGTCAATAACATCCTGCCACTCATCATCTTTGATGCGCATCACCAAGTTATCACAAGTGATACCGGCATTATTCACTAAAATGTCGATTCCACCAAACTCGGTACGAATAGCAGACATCAGCTGTTCAATAGATTCAGGATCAGCGACATTCAGTACAAAACCTTTACCTTTTTCACCAAGGTAAGCACTGATAGCTTCAGCACCTTTTTCACTTGTTGCTGTACCAATGACATAGGCTCCACGCTCTGCTAATAGCTCAGCAGTTGCGCGGCCGATCCCACGGCTGGCGCCTGTTATCAATGCAATCTTTCCATCTAATCTCATGTGTTGTCCTCAATTATTTTCCAATGTGGTTACTAATGAAGTTGTGTCATTTACCGCTGTCACACTTAAGGTATTGACAATTCGTTTAGTTAAACCCGTCAAAACTTTACCTGGCCCTATTTCTAATATCTGTCCGACACTCTGTCCAGCAATAAATTCAACTGTTTCCGCCCAACGGACAGGATTATAGAGTTGTCGTACCAGTGCATCACGGATAGCTTCAGCAGATTGTTCTATTTTCACATCAACATTATTTACCACCGGGAACTGAGGATGATTGAATTCAATTCCTTCCAAAACAACTGCCAGCTTATCTGCGGCTGGTTTCATCAATGCGCAATGCGACGGCACACTGACAGCCAAAGGCAGCGCGCGTTTTGCACCCGCAGCTTTGCATGCAGCGCCAGCACGTTCTACAGCCTCTTTCTCACCGGCAATAACAACCTGCCCAGGCGAGTTAAAGTTAACAGGGGAAACAACTTGCCCCTGAGCAGATTCTTCACAGGCTCTGTCAATGGATTCATTATCTAAACCAATAATAGCATACATTGCACCAGTGCCTTCAGGTACAGCTTCTTGCATCAATTTGCCACGCAGTTCAACAAGATTAATCGCTTGTTTGAAATCAATGACACCCGCGCAAACCAGTGCAGAATATTCACCAAGGCTATGTCCAGCCATTAATAATGGCGCTTTTCCACCTTTTTCCTGCCAGACGCGCCAAATGGCAACCGAGGCTGCCAATAACGCAGGCTGAGTTTGCCACGTTTTATTTAATTCTTCTTCCGGCCCCTGTTGAACCAAAGTCCAGAGATCATATCCCAGCACATCAGACGCTTCAGCAAAAGTTTGCTCTACAACCGGGAACACTGTAGCCAAATCGGCCAACATACCAAGGGACTGAGAACCCTGCCCAGGAAATACCATTGCAAATTCAGACATGTTCATTTTCCTGTCAAATTAAAAACGTATCAGTGCCGAACCCCAAGTTAGTCCACCACCAAAAGCCTCAATTAAGATTAGCTGACCACGTTTAATCCGACCATCACGCACTGCCTCATCAAATGCAGTAGGTACCGATGCCGCGGAAGTGTTACCGTGACGATCCAGCGTTACCACCACTTTATCCATAGTCATATGCAATTTCTTAGCTGTCGCTACGATAATACGCAAATTAGCCTGATGAGGTACCAACCAATCCAGCTCACTATGCGATAGATTGTTAGCTTCTAATGTTTCATCAACCAAATTAGCCAATTCACGGACTGCAATTTTAAAGACTTCATTACCGATCATACTGGCATACGCCGGTTCTTTCCGATTATGGCGATCCTGATAAGGCAACACCAGCAATTCACCATAGCTACCATTTGCATGAAGGTGAGTTGAAAGAATTCCTGGCTCATCAGAAACCCCTACCACCATCGCGCCCGCACCATCACCAAACAAAATAAGTGTTCCGCGATCTTCTGGATTAAGCGTTCTGGTAATAGAATCAGAGCCAATGACTAGCGCATGCTTTACCGCTCCCGTTTTAATAAACTTGTCAGCAACACTCAGCGCATAAGCGAAACCAGAGCAAGCAGCAGAAATGTCAAAAGCAGCTGAATTCTTGGTACCCAACATGTGCTGAATTTGGCACGCAGAACTTGGGAAAGCATGACTGGATGAAGCTGTCGCCACAATGATTAAATCAATCTGATCTTTATCAATGCCAGACATTTCAATTGCTTTTTCCGCAGCCCAAAGCCCCATCATCGCAACCGTTTCATCATCAGTAGCAATACGGCGTTCACGGACACCTGTACGGGTAACAATCCACTCGTCAGAGGTATCCACCATTTTTTCTAAATCAGCGTTAGTGCGCACTTGCGCAGGCAGATAACTACCTGTACCTAAAATTTTTGTATACATGTATGTTCAGTCACTCTTGGGTAATGCTGTTGCCAGGCGGGCAGCAATTCTATCAGGAACCTGCCTTTCAACGGCCTGAACAGCCTGTTCGATTGCGGCTTTAAAAGCATGCTCATTAGCCGCCCCATGGCTTTTGATTACGATTCCATATAATCCTAACAGACATGCGCCATTATACTGGTCAGGGTTTAGGTGACCGAAGCGTTTTGTCATCCGTTTTTGCAACCACTTCTTGACTATTTTCAACAACCAGGAAAATTTTTTCTTTTGTCCATCCGATGATTTGAGCAAGGATAAGATAATCCTGATCGCTCCTTCCATCGTTTTTAACATCACGTTACCTGCGAAGCCGTCACACACCAGTACATCGCTCTTGCCTGTCAGCAACTCATCACCTTCCAGATAACCAATGTAGTTTATTGCCGAAATGTTCTTTAGAACAGTGGCGGCTTCGCGGATATTATCCAGCCCTTTACTCTCTTCTGTACCAATGTTAAGCAGTGCTACCGTAGGATTAGCTATACCGACCACTTCCTCTGCCATTACTGAACCCATAATGGCGAATTGCACCAGCATACGACTGTCGCAATTAACATTGGCGCCCAAATCCAGCACCACCGTTTTCTGTTGCTTCAGATTCGGCAATACTTGCATTAAAGCGGGTCTGTCAATACCATCAATAGATCTTAGCATCAATTTGGACAGCCCCATCAATACCCCGGTATTCCCTGCACTAACGCATGCTTGCGCCGCACCGGATTTCACTAAATCCAATGCAACACGCATTGATGTACCACGGCTGGCACGAATCGCCTGCGATAGTTTTGCACCGTTAGCCACAACCTGTTCGGCAGGAATCACCTGCAAACGACTGAGCAACTTAGCATCGGTATTTGCAAGCAAAGGAGAGATAGTATCGGGGATCCCGACCAACAATAATTTAAGTTTAGGATTAGACGCCAGCGCCTGCAACGCAGCAGGCACCGTAACGCGAGGACCAAAGTCCCCGCTCATGGCGTCTAACGCTAAAGTCAGATTAGTCAAGGTATCAACTTGCTAATGACTGGCGGAGATTATTTGTTGATGACCTTGCGGCCACGATAGTAGCCATCGGCAGTCACATGGTGACGCAGGTGAGTTTCACCAGAAGTTTTATCTACAGATAATAATGGTGCGGTCAGTGCATCATGGGAACGACGCATACCACGTTTAGAACGAGTTGGTTTATTTTGTTGTACGGCCATTGACCTTACTCCTTAAGTACTTTTCTTTAAACTGGCTAATACGGCAAATGGGTTTGGTTTTTCAGCCTCTGGAGGTAATTCACCAAACACCATATCCGCGTCGGACACTTCACAGTGTTCAGAATCATGTACCGGAACCACCGGCAGAGAAAGAATTATTTCATCTTCAATCATCGCCAGCAAATCTATTTCGCCAAATTCGTCAACGTCAATTGGCTCATACTCTTCCGGTAATGCTTCAGCCTGCTCATCATTGACGACCGGGCTAAAACAATATGTTATGTGAACGTGATGGCTGAAATTACCGCCACAACGCTGGCACTCAAGCGTAACATCCGCATCGGAATGCCCACGCACAACCGCCAGACGTTGATTATCTATCTGAAACGATAAAACGCTGTCTACATCATTGTCCACGCTAACCACAGATTCCGCGATACGCAAAACTTGCTCAGGTGAATAACTACCTGTGTAGTCTAATCGTTTCTGAGCTGCGCGAAGCGCATCAATGGTCAGGGGTAATTTTACCTTTTGCATAAGGCGCGCATATTATCTTTGTAATGAGATATAGTCAAAGAAAAAGGCCACACATCTGCACCTTTCCGCCAAATATTCGCTTATTAAGCTAGGCTTAGTTTAAAATGCCTACAATTATTTCGCCATGTATTTTGGAAAAAATATGACGCAAATCGTTTTAGCTTCCACATCAACTTACCGCCGTATGCTACTGGAGAAACTCCGTTTGCCCTTTATATGTGCGGCTCCCGATGTTGATGAAACACCTCAGATTAATGAAAATGCAGAACAGCTCGTTATGCGCCTAGCGCAAGCTAAGGCACAGGCATTACAAACAAAATATTCTCAGCACTTGATTATTGGTTCTGATCAAGTTTGTGTTATTAATGGCGAAATTACCGGCAAGCCACACAGTTTTGAAAATGCATTTAAACAATTACGGCAAGCCAGTGGTCATTGCGTCACCTTTTATACCGGCATTTCTCTCTTCAACAGCAAAACCGGGGTAATTGATACCCGTTGTGAATTATTCAATGTTTATTTCAGGGATCTGACTGATGATGAAATCCGGGCTTATTTAACAGCGGAAGAACCGCTTAATTGTGCCGGAAGCTTTAAAAGCGAAGGATTAGGGATTACTTTATTTAAACGGCTTGAAGGAAAAGATCCAAATACTTTGGTCGGATTACCATTAATTACATTGACCGAATTATTAATCCGCCAGGGGGTAAACCCACTGACGGCAATATATTAATTACAATTACTTTTACGCAGCACATTTATACAGTAGCGCAATTGTTCATCCATCGGTGCTTCAACACGCAATGTCTCCCCCGTTGAGGGATGGGTAAATTTCAACGCACTGGCATGCAAAAACAGGCGATTAAGGCGGGTATCTGATAGTTGAGAATCAAAAGCCTTATCGCCATAACGATCATCAAAAGCGATCGGATGCCCAGCGTATTGAGCATGCACACGGATTTGATGGGTCCTACCTGTCACCGGGCTGGCTTTCACCAGCGTTGCATTGGTAAAACGCTCTTCTATTTTAAAACGTGTTTCAGAGGGTTTACCTTCGCCATTCACTTTCACAATCCGCTCACCACTTTGCAGGATATTTTTCAGTAGCGGCGCCTGAACAACCTTGCAATGTGATTGCCATTGCCCCCGTACTAAAGCCAGATAATCTTTCTGCATCTGTTTAAGCCGTAATTGCTCGTGCAAGGCCCGTAAAGCTGAGCGTTTTTTAGCAATTAACAAAATTCCCGAAGTATCACGATCCAAACGATGCGCCAATTCAAGGAATTTTGCCTCTGGGCGCAAAACTCGTAACCCTTCAATAACGCCAAAACTTAAGCCACTGCCGCCATGCACCGCTGTACCGGTAGGTTTATTGATCACCAGAATATGGTCATCTTCATACAAAACACAGCCGTCCAGTGCGGCCACTTTATCCAGTTTGGCTGAAACCGGCGCCGCCTGCCGTTCTGCAACCCGGACAGGCGGAATTCTGACAACATCTCCCGCAGACAATTTATACTCAGGTTTTATCCTGCCTTTATTTACCCGGACTTCACCTTTACGCACAATCCGGTAAATCATGCTCTTAGGAACGCCTTTCAGACGCGCTAATAAAAAGTTATCAACACGCTGCCCAGCCCCATCGTCATCAATAGTGACGAATTGTACAATTTGATTATTCGTTTTCATGACAGTGATTTTAATTACCACTCAAGCAGAGCGCCACTCATTTTTAAATATGAGTAAAAATCATGCATACTTTCCGGCTGTTGCCTTTTCTTCTTTAAGATAAAGACTAAATATTAACTATTTCTTCATATTTCATCAGAAAAACCACTTAAAGGTATAAAGTCACCTTGCTATCACCCCAACAGCAATGGAATAATGCGTAGCCACCATCAGTTTTTTAATTCTGAATGGCGAAGTTAAACGTTTGTTCTTTGTTTGATTGCACAAAAACGCAGCAATGGCGTAAGACGTACTGGGAAATCAAATAATTAGCGGGCTACGGGTAGCAGCTTACTGGAATTGGATCAAATCCGCTTCATTCATATTTGCAGATTATTCCTAGAAAAGAGTGCTGTTTTTTAAGTGAAAATTCAGGCTCGCCGAAAATATGCGTCTCTATACAAACGACAACCGGGAGGTTGGCGGATTTGTAAAAGACACGAGACCATCGGTTATCAGTAGCTCATCTATATTTGCCCGTGGCTCTATAACTAATGTAAAAATAATGAGTAAGTTACAATGAAAAGAATGCTAATCAACGCAACTCAGCAAGAAGAGTTGCGTGTTGCTCTGGTTGACGGGCAACGCCTTTATGATTTGGATATCGAGAGTCCAGGACACGAGCAAAAAAAAGCAAACATCTACAAAGGTAAAATCACTCGAATTGAGCCTAGTTTGGAAGCCGCTTTTGTTGACTATGGTGCTGAACGGCATGGTTTCCTTCCTATTAAAGAAATAGCCCGCGAATACTTCCCCAACAACTATCACCCTCACGGTCGACCTAATATCAAAGATGTTCTCAGGGAAGGCCAGGAAGTTATCGTTCAAGTCGATAAAGAGGAGCGTGGCAGTAAAGGGGCCGCATTAACCACATTTATCAGTCTGGCAGGCAGTTATCTGGTATTGATGCCTAATAATCCCCGTGCCGGTGGTATTTCCCGCCGTATCGAAGGAGATGACCGCACAGAGCTGAAAGAAGCCCTAGCCTCTTTAGAAGTACCGGAAGGAATGGGACTGATTGTCCGCACTGCCGGCGTCGGTAAATCCGCCGAAGCGCTACAGTGGGATTTATCGTTCCGCCTCAAACATTGGGAAGCGATCAAAAAGGCCGCGGAAAACCGTTCCGCTCCATTCTTAATCCATCAAGAAAGCAATGTCATTGTCCGTGCTTTCCGTGACTATCTGCGCCCGGATATTGGTGAAATATTAATCGACAATCCCAAAATTCTCGACCTAGCGCGGCAGCATATCACCTCACTTGGTCGCCCAGATTTCACCAGCAAAATTAAACTGTATAGTGGCGAAGTTCCCCTGTTCAGCCATTATCAGATTGAATCCCAAATTGAATCTGCGTTTCAACGTGAAGTTCGCCTGCCATCAGGTGGGGCTGTCGTTATTGATACCACAGAAGCATTAACCGCGATTGATATTAACTCTTCCCGTGCGACACGCGGGGGTGATATTGAAGAAACAGCGTTTAATACCAACCTTGAAGCCGCGGATGAAATTGCCCGTCAGTTACGCCTGCGTGACCTTGGCGGCCTGATTGTTATCGACTTTATCGATATGACGCCCGTACGCCATCAACGTGAAGTGGAAAACCGTTTACGTGATGCTGTCCGTCAGGATCGCGCCCGTATTCAGATTGGCCGTATCTCCCGCTTTGGTCTGCTGGAAATGTCCCGTCAGCGCCTGAGCCCATCGCTGGGTGAATCCAGCCATCATGTCTGTCCGCGTTGCAGCGGCACAGGAACTATCCGTGATAACGAATCCCTGTCACTGTCCATTTTACGTCTGATTGAAGAAGAAGCGCTGAAAGAGAACACGCATCAAGTACATGCCATTGTTCCAGTACAAATCGCTTCATATTTGCTAAACGAAAAACGCCAAGCGGTCAGTGCAATTGAACGCCGTCAGGGGGATGTTGGCGTGGTGATCGTTCCTAACGATCAAATGCAGACACCACACTTCTCTGTTTTGCGCGTACGTAAAGGTGAAGAAGTTTCTACACTGAGTTATCTGCTTCCTCAGCTTCATGAAACTGGAATGGCCAATCCTCAAGAAGATGTCCAACCTGAACGTAAACGCCCTGAGCAGCCCGCTATTTCTGCTTTTGCCTTACCAACCGATGCGCCGGCACAACAGCCATCGCATAAAGTAAAAGAGAAAAAGCCTAACCACCCTGCTCAGGTTAAAACGGAACAACCTGGCCTCTTAAGCCGCATCTTTACTGCTTTGAAAAAAATGTTCAGCGCAGAAGAAGAAAAGCCAGTACAGAAAAAAGACAATAAATCGTCTGGTCATGATAACCGCCGCGCTTCTGAACGACGCAATCAGCGCCGCCAGAATCCACGCAAAGATCGTGATGATAATAATCCGCGTGATGAGCAACGTAATAACCGCGACCGGGACGAACAACGGAAAAACCGTAATACTCAGCAGAAAAATGGCGCTCAAGATAACAACGCGACGATAGATATCGCTGCTCGCGAAACCCAACAACAGCAACGTCGTGAGCAACGTGCAGAACGTCAACGCCGTCGTCAGGAAGAAAAACGCCAGCAGCAACTTGAACCCCAAAAACCAGAAATCGTTGAAAGTGAGGTTGAAGAACGTCTGCCGGTTATACCACGCCGCCAACGTCGTCAACTTGAGCAAAAAATTCGTATCACAGATGAAGTGAAAGAAACGGCAACGATCACTCCACTGCCTGTACCTGTTGTGACAGAAAAACCATTACCTGCACCGGTTGACATGCAAGTAGAAACAGTTCAGCCACAACAACAGACCGAAAATAAAGAGCAACAAGACAATGTGATGCCACGCCGCTCTCGCCGCTCGCCTCGCCATCTGCGTGTCAGTGGTCAACGCCGCCGCCGTTACCGCGATGAGAGAAATCTGCCTCAATCACCGGTATCATTATCGCTGGCTGTTGCATCACCGGAAATGGCTTCCGGCAAAGTTTGGGTTCGCTATCCGGTAGTTCCGGTTTCCACAGAAATGCCTGAGGAAATTGCTGTTGTCGAACAACAGAATGAGGTACTGCCGACAATAGCAGCAGAAACAGCACCTGCGATAATCGTTGTAGCTGAATCTGAACCAACCATAACTGAATCGCCTAAGGTAGCAGAGGTATCGGAAGCTTATCAGGATGAAATTAAACCTGAAGCAGCCATTGCAGAAGAAAATGATGTTGTTCTGCAACAAACTGAATCAATACAACAAGAGCTGTCAGTTATTGCATCTATTGCGATAACACCAGTTACGCCTGAATTTAAGCAGCAGCCAGAGACAGAAGAAATTGTTACTTCTGAAGAAATTGTAGAAATGGTTACTGTTGAAGAGAGTCAAGATAAAACAGTTAAACAACCTGTTGCTATCGCCAAGGTTCAACATGCATCCGCACCGATGACCAAAGCACCCGCTCCAGAGATGATCGAACAACCTATTGTTATCAACGAATGGCAACGCTCTTCTTCTTATTTCGAAGGGAAAGGAGGCGCTGGAGGCCATTCAGCCACTAACGCAGCCACTTCTCCAATGGCGAAACCGCGATTTTTTAAATAACAACATCATTTAATATTAGCAAAATGGCTCTTTTTTGGGAGCCATTTTTTTTGCCGCCACCCCCACAAAAATACTTATCGTTAATTTCATTCCATTTGGATGAGGTTTAAAATCAAGCAACTATAATCCTATTGATTCATTATTATTTGATCTGGAGGACAACCTATGAAGCCGTGGCTTATTTTTGGCGCAGGTAGCGGGATTGGACGCCATTTAGTCACTATCGCGTTGCAACAAAAGCGCCCCATAACTGCATTAATCCGTAATTCTCAGCAGGCTTTTGAACTCAGCGCCTTGGGCGTCAAAGTGATACATGGCGATGCCTGTGATGTTATAAATGTTGAAAAGGCAGCACTGAGTGCAGGTTCAGAAGCAATTGTGTTTTCTACTATTGGTGGAATTGATTCAGATCTCTTCGGTAATATGACTATTATTGATGCCATTGAGAAAACCGGAATAACACGCATGTTACTCGTTACATCAATAGGTTGTGGAGAAAGTTGGAAAACCCTGTCACCTAGGGCTAAATCACTATTTGGTCAATCTGTCCGACGTAAATCAATGGCAGAAAGCTACCTTCAAACCAGCTCTCTGAATTATACAATTATTCGCCCAGGCGGATTAACGGATAAACCCGGAACAGGCCATTGCCAACGATATCAGCATGAAATGCATGGTGTCGTCAGCCGCAAAGATGTTGCGCATCAACTGGCAATAATGGCAGAAGAGGAATCTTCATATCAGCAGATTTATGCCTTAATTGATCCAGAACTTAAACCTGATTGGCCTGCTGCGTAATTGCTAAGAATAACCACGCATTCATGCGTGGTTATCTGATGATATTACTTAGGTTCACCCACTGTTTTCAGTTTCTTAGACAATTCACGGCGTTCTTTAGAAAGATCCGCATTTTTAATGATGTGATCATCTATACGGTCTTCATAATCACTCCGCATGTTCATAATGATGCTTTGAATATCCTCAATTGACATACCCGGCTTGATGTATTCACTCAGGTTATCAAGCAACAAAACACGTTTCTGGTTGTCACGTATTTTCTTTTCGTTATCCACGATCTCGCGCTGTAACTTATTCTTACGACGAAACATACGCACAAACTCCAACACATTGTGGAATGACGGTTTATTTACGTTATCCATTTTCATACCTTTCTTTAACCCAAACATACAAATTATCCAATCTGAACATACAATACAGGCTAAAGCCATTAATAGACAAGTCAGTTTCCGTTCTTTATTGATTTTAATTGATTACAGCAACCGGTTAGCTTCCTATTCTTCGCTGAAAAATTTAGCAAGCTGATTAGTCGAAAACAACAGATCAATATAGATGAATAACAAATAGTCAATCTTTCACTGGTAGAAACACACGTTTTTTCTTCCCTGCCCTCTTCATTTTTTACCATAGTTAGATCCGAAGCTCGATGTTTGTTAAGCACTATAATCGCTACAATGGCCTAAAAACGGAATTATATATCTATCAGATAAAAGACTTATATGTGATAATTATTTCATGGAAATTAAATGAAAATCATAAAATCAATCTTATTTTTTCTTAAAATAAAGCACTGAGCCAATTATCAAAAAAACAATAAATTTAATTACATTTAACACTATTAAAGCTTTATATAATAAATATCTTGTATAATATTAACCATCGTAATAAATATAATTTTCAGAAAATTCATTTTAATAAAAGCATGCAACAATAACATGGATAATTATTAGTTTATTAGTTTATTAGTTTATTAGTTTATTAGTTTATTAGTTTATTAGTTTATTAGTTTATTAGTTTATTAGTTTATTAGTTTATTAGTTTATTAGTTTATTAGTTTATTATTTAAATATATCTCAAAAATGACTATATTTGTGATATTCATCTTAATAAGAAAATAAAAATTTCCTTATTACTGAAACAGTATTAAAATTGACGAAAAACATGGCGGAGATTAGGTTAAGTGATGAAAAAAATTCCTTTTGATTTAGATGGTTACGAAATATCTTTTGGCTACGCTCGTAGAACAAAAATTCCGATTATAAAAATAATCCATCCAAGAAATGAAATTCCTATTAAACCATTCTATAGTGTCAATAGAGCAAATTTACTTGAAAGGATTCAATACGAAACTGGTTTAAACGATCAATATATTGAGCGTATTAATGAGCATTTTCAAGAAATTAATTATCCTTAACAAACCAGATATAACAGAAACTTATATCCTTCTATTTTAGTACCTTGGAAATTACCAAGGTACTGCATATCAGTTTATTCTGTTTCATAGTTTATTTACTGATGAATCTATTTGTAATTTAGTTGGCAAAATAGCTGACCTGATATAAGATAATAATCCCCCTAATATCTCTATCTCTTATATCCTTAATTAAAACTTACTGAAATAATTGGCATTTTTCTTTTACTTTTTCTGTTATATAGTAAAAAAAAACAGAAAACGCCAAGCATGTACCCGCAACTATCGCATACTGATATCGATTTTCTAATGTTGACATCAAGGTAAAATAAACTAATCCCATAACTGAAAATACACACACGGCACCAATTATCCCTTGAATCATATGCATCACGATTTTCATTAATATACTTATTATCGCCATCATCATTTATCCAGTCCTGCGGAGAATTCATTAAATAAATCTCAACTTTCACCATACAATTTCAATGCTCTGACATACGGATTCATTTTACTCCCAATCAAAAAAAGCTACTTTATCGCCTTAACTTCATATATAAATCAGAATCTAATGAAATAATCTACATTTTTCTTTTATTTTTTCTGTTATATAGTAAAAAAGAACAGAAAACGCTAAGCATGTACCCGCAACTATCGCATACTGATATCGATTCTCCAACGTTGACATCAGTGTAAAATAGACTAAGCCCATAACTGAAAATACACACAGAGTTCCCATTACCGCCTGCACTATATGCACTACAATATTCATCAATATGCTGACTATCTTCATTTACCTAGTCCTGCGGAGAATTCATCAAAGACCTCATTAAATAAATCTCGATTTTCATCATACATTTCCAATGCTCTAACATATGGAGCCATTTTACTCTCAACCAAAAAATAGAGTAAATCTAAGTTACCCTCTCGCCTTAACTGCATATATAAGGCTGGATTTGTTTGAGCTAACTCCCTAGAAGTATATATCGCCCTAGATACTGACGCCCCAACCCCCAAGGTCGCAGTAAATGTTGCAGATCCTCCAAGTTTTGTGAACCATTTTGTACCAAAAAAAGCACCAAGGCTCCCCCTAAATATGGCATATTTCGAAATCATACCTCCAAATATTTTCCCAACTTTCGTTTCGATTAACCGTTGTTTTTGCTTTTCACTCAGCTTACCTAAGTAATCCTCGAAAATAATCTGGATAATCCTTTCAAGATTATTCAGTGTAATAGCTTCCGACTTTATCAATCCAACAAAACGATATTTATCATTTTCATTATCCCATCGATGTTCAGTATCAAGATAATCATAACCGAGATAATAAAAATCTACCGGAATATCTAAGACCCCTTCAGTAAACCCAGTAAGCCAGCTACTGTCATCGTCAATTGTTGCAACCATTTTTTCAGCAATTTCTTTAGCTCCGTCCATTAAAAAACCCTTTCATCCCAAATGCTATAAGCGCCTGTTGAACAAGCCACATTATTCCAAGTAATATTAGTGTATACCATTGAGATAATCTCCTGTGGCATCATATGATTACTGGTTAATGAATGTGGATAGTCTGATTTCAAACTAGCAATATATGCTTGCCCCAGACGAATTGTATAGTAAAGCTCAAGTCCACCATTTTCACTGGTACGGTAAGATTCAAGAAAACACTCTAGTTTTTCGTTATCATCTAAGCATTTTGCTAATATAAGGAGAAGCTTTATCAATAGGCTTAGTGATAATTACCGGATGATGTGAAACATTTTGTTTGCGAGTCATAAGGTGTTGCAGGCTATAGATGAAGATCTTATCCTCGTGCCCATTTTGCGCTTTGATACCTATTGAGTCTCTTCTGCCACAACCAGCAGAAATTAACCCTTGGTTTTGACCTTTAACCGTTAAATAAATTAAATTTGACATATTCACTTCATTTATCTTTTCGATACTTCAATGCATATTGCAGTAGGCAGATCAATATTGTCAAGGACAAATGATCTAAAAATATACAACCATTTATTCCAAGCCCCAAAAATGTTAATAGCTGACATCCCATTGTGGCGCAGAAAGTAGGAAGATATGGATATGATATTGCAATCGCATGGATTCTCTAAGATAGTAAGCAATGGCTAACCACATTATTTGGACAAAATACAATTTCTTATCTAAAAAGCAGAAAAAACAAATAATTAATCAACATCATTGGACATTGAACAACAGTGAAAAACAGCAGCGAACAACCCACTTTCTACATTCATGACTACGAAACTTTCGGTAAACATCCAGCATTGGACAGACCCGCTCAATTTGCCGGTGTCCGCACTGATATGGATTTCAATATTATTGAAGAGCCATTAGTTATTTACTGTTCACCTGCTGATGATTATCTCCCTCAGCCAGAAGCGGTCATGATCACGGGAATTACGCCGCAGATTGCCCTGGAAAAAGGCGTCAACGAAGCGGAATTTGCCCGCCAAATCCATAATGCGTTTAGTGTGCCGAATAGCTGTATTCTCGGTTATAACAATATCCGGTTTGATGATGAAGTTAGCCGGAATATTTTTTACCGCAATTTTTATGATCCCTACGCTTATAGCTGGCAAAAAAGCAATTCCCGTTGGGATTTACTTGATGTATTACGCGCCTGTTATGCCCTGCGGCCTGAAGGTATTATTTGGCCGGAGAATGAGGATGGTCTGCCCAACTTTAAATTGGAGCATCTGACTAAGGCAAACGGCGTTGAACATTCACATGCTCACGATGCAATGTCCGATGTTTACGCCACGATTGCAATGGCAAAATTGCTTAAAGAAGCTCAACCTAAAATGTTCAATTATTTCTTTCAGTTAAGAAATAAGCAGAAAGTCAGCAATCTCATCGATATTCCTCAAATGAAACCCTTGGTTCATGTTTCCGGTATGTTTGGCGCTGCCCGTAGTAATATCAGTCTGGTTGCGCCTCTCGCCTGGCACCCAATAAACCAGAATGCCGTTATCATGTGCGATTTGGCGGGAGATATTTCACCCTTGCTGGAATTAGATGCCGATGCTTTGCGGGAACGCCTATATACCCGCCATGATGAATTGCTGCCCGATCAACCACCAGCCCCCATCAAACTGGTTCATATTAATAAGTGTCCGATAGTCGCCCCGGATAATACTTTGCGAACAGAAGATGCTGAACGTATTGGTTTAGATCGTAATCAATGTGAAAGAAATTTGGCTATTCTGCGAAATAATCCACAAATCAGAGAGAAAGTTGTGGAACTCTTTGCTGAAGCCGAACCTTTCCCGGAATCAGATAATGTTGACGCTCAATTGTATAATGGCTTCTTTAGTGATGCAGATAAAACAGCGATGAATATTATCCGTGAAACATTACCTCAGAATTTGCCTGCTCTAGATCTGACTTTTCAGGATCCACGGATTAAAAAGCTGTTATTACGTTATCGAGCCAGAAACTACCCCGCAACTCTGACTTACGATGAACAACAAAGTTGGTTGCGCCATCGTCAAGATGTATTAACTCAGGACAGGCTCAGTGAATATATCTTTATCATTGAACAGCTCTTTATTGAACACCAAGGCAATGAAGAAAAATGCCGTCAACTTAAAGCACTAATGGAATATGCAGCGAAACTGGCTGGTTAATTAGGCAAATAGCGGATAAGCACAGAATGGCGAGTTATATATACTCGCCTTTCTTTCTAACAGGATAATTTTCATCCATTCTGACAAATTTAAACTTTCTTAGCATCTGCATAGCGTTGTAAATGCTGAGAATATTAACATTAAGATTCCCCGCTCCAATTTTTCAGTTTGGATGTTTTTCCAATTCCTGGGTTGAGCGTGTTAGTAGGATCGGCAATCCGGTAAAAAGCCTTAAGTTGAGGTTTAGCCTGATACAGATGACCCACATTATGTTCTGCGGGATATTCTGCACCTCGTTTATCAAGCAACTCCATCATTCTTTCTTTCAGTGCATGGACATCCACGCTTTTCTTCACAATGTAATCCTGATGGAACACATGGCACATAAAATGTCCACAGTAAAGCTTGTGTACTAATACATCATCAAACTCCGGTGGTAATTGTTCAAACCATTCACGATCATTACGGCGCAAAGCAATATCAAGCGAAAGGATATTCTCCACTTCGTTACTATGCACTGCTTGATAACGGATCGCTGAACCACCTGCGGAGAAACGATGCAGCAACGCTTTAACGCCTTCATCCGGTGTACAAGCAAAAAAATCCCCTTCTACCCGGCTGAAATAACTTTCCAGCCAACTTCTGGCCTCCTCAACCCCATCACCAGACATTTTTAATATCAAATGGTGCTCAAACCGATCACGGTATTCTTTCAAACGTTTAGGTAAGTGAGGAGGAAGTAAGCGACTTAACCCTTGCATAATTCGATCAATAAGATTGACAGGTAAAAACGGGATCCTGTTGAAAATAGCGTCCATTTTCCCTTTCAAAGTAAAATAAGCCGGCATCTTATCAGTACCAAGCTTATCAATCATGATGAACGTATCTTTACCGTAAACTTCTGCAATATCGAAAACATCCCGGTGCATATATTCACCCGCCACCGGTAAATGACGAAAATTCGCTAATATATGGCGCCGCAATTCCGTCAATACTTCAGTTTGGTTAGTTCCAATATAAAATACCTGAGACAAAGGCTCTGCCGGGAAAGTATCAAGCCGGACCGCAAACACAGCCAATTTACCTGCACATCCTGAAGCTTCGAACAGCCGACGTTCGTCAGAATTAAAACGCGATGGCGTATCAGCATCTATATCACGTACTCGTTGCGCATACTCATAATCAGACGCTTTACGCTGACCATACTCTACATCTTGCTCACTGTAACGCTGCTCTTCCAGACAAGATAGGATCTCTTCCGGTGTTTCTCCCAAATAGATACCCAGATGATTAATTAATTCTGGTTTACCACGTTCATTAACCCGTCCGTACAATGCCATTTCAGTATAAGCTGGCCCGCGATGAACCAAAGAGCCGCCGGAGTTATTGCAGATACCACCAATCACAGAAGCGCCAATACAGGAAGAACCGATAATGGAATGCGGCTCGCGTCCCAGTGGTTTGAGAGCACGCTCAAGTTGCCACAATGTACTGCCAGGCAGTGCGACTACTTGGTTACCCTGTTTCAGGATCTGTATTTTATTCATGCGTAACGTACTAATGATCACTATATCGCGGTCGTAATCCTTACCATTTGGAGTAGAACCTTCGGTCAAACCCGTGTTGGCCGCTTGCATCAAGATGATTTTATCCGCTTCAACACAGGCTTTAAACACACGCCACTGTTCCACCAGAGAACCGGGAAATACCACAGCTAAAGCGTCACCTTGGCCAGAGCGAAAGCCTTTACGATAGCGTTCGGTTTTATGGGGAGCCGTCAGGATATGAGATTTACCGACAATATTAGTCAGGGCAGTGATGAATTGTTGATTTTGAGAGGTCTTTGCATCATTCATAGTCTCTTCCTCTATAATTTAATCGCCTCTCAGAGCATAGATTGTTTTTCTCCATTTATTGTTGAAATTTTTCTTATCTGCAAACTACCTCGCTGTTTTTTTTCCTAAGATTCTTCTTCTGTATTATTACGGTCAATTGGAAACATAACAAAAATAACGGCGCTAAATTCAGCGCCGTTATTCTTTTCAAACCGGATTAAACCATTTCAGAACACTGAGGCATCGGCTGACGGAAGCGACGAGTCAGAAATACCATATAAATCAAACCAATTGCTCCCCAAGTCAGTCCTAACTCCATAGAGCTTTGTTCCAGATTCATCCACAGCACACCAACAGTACAAGCCCCAATCACCGGCAACACCAGGAAATTGACTGTATCTTTCAGTGTACGGTTACGACGCTCACGAATATAGAACTGAGAGATAACCGACAAGTTTACAAAGGTGAATGCTATCAGCGCGCCAAAGTTAATCAGAGCCGTTGCAGTAACCAGATCAAAGGTCATTGCAGACAGCGCGACAAGACCGACCAGCAATACGTTGATTGCCGGAGTTCGCCATTTCGGATGCACATAGCCGAATACTTTCTCAGGAAACACACCATCACGTCCCATAACATAAAGCAGACGGGAAACACCTGCGTGAGCCGCCATACCAGAAGCCAAAACGGTGACGCAAGAGAACACCATAATGATGGACTGAAATAAAGTACCCGCTACATACAACATAATTTCCGGCTGAGCTTCATTCGGGTTCTTGAACCGAGAGATATCAGGAAAATAGAGCTGTAAGAAATAAGAAACCATAATAAAGATGATGCCGCCAATTAATGCCGTCAGGAAGATCGCTTTTGGGATCACCTTGCCTGCATTCGGCGTCTCTTCGGACAATGTGCTAATGCTATCAAACCCAAGGAATGAAAAACACAAAATCGTTGCCCCGGTAATCATCGGGATTAAATGGGCATCTTCAGAAGTAAATGGCCTTGCGCTCCATAAAGTTCCTACGCCTTCTCCATTGTATACGCCGTGGATCAACAAGCCCACGAATACAAACATCACCGCAACCTGAACAATAACAATACCTGTGTTGAGATTAGCAACAACGTTAATACCACGCAGGTTAAAAACTGTCATTAGAAACGTCAAACCTACAACGAAGATCCACGGATCTACGCTGGGAAAAATGGCCTGAAGATAAATTTTCGCCAACAAGATATTTATCATCGGCATGAACAAATAGTCCAGCAACGATGACCAACCCACCATAAAGCCAACATGAGGGCTGATTGATTTTTGTGCGTAAGTGTATGCAGATCCGGCAGAAGGGAAACGTTTTACCAATTTCCCGTAACTCAGGGCAGTAAACAGAATTGCGATCAAAGCGATAGCATAAGATGTTGCTACATGACCGTCAGTCAAACCAGAAACAATTCCGAAAGTATCAAAGATGGTCGTAGGTTGCAGATAAGCAAGCCCCATCATCACCACCTGAACTAAGGTCAGTGTTTTTCTGAGTTGAACACGATTGTTCGCACCAGTTTGGTTGGTGCCAATTGGAATTGCAGTATTATGCGACATGAGCAAAACCTCCCATAACTTCGATTCGTGTTACGGTACTACTTAATCGACAGTTACTGGGAAGACTTCGCTTCTGCCTATAGGCAGTGGAGTTAGAGGCGGGATTATACGCAGAGCTCAACGCTCCGTAGTCATCAACACAGCAGCCTGCGCCAATTGGCACAAGTGCGAAAAAGAATAATTGCTCCATATTAGCGTTCCTCATTACGGCAACCGATTCTCGTTATGGTTGCTCGTGGGCCAATTATCTATCCGGCTCAGAGTCCGGCCTCTAGTATAGTAAAAAATAAGTCAAAGCAAAAAAAATAACCGACACATATAAACGCATCAGTTATTTTCCAGTGGGCGAATTCTGCACTTGAAGACTTGAAATAGCAATAGTCACCGCACTAAAAGTCCATATTTTTTACCACACAAATTGATCACGCTATGGAATTTAACTATGTCTTATACATTCTTTTGACATGCATTAAGTTGTAGCACAACACAAAACGGATTGCCATTCAGTTTTTGCAGGTAGTAAGTAAAAAAACAAAGCCCCCTTGCCAGAAACTAGCAAGGGGTCATAGCACATTATAGCTAAAAATAATTATCAGAAGTCGTAGGTGATACCAATGTTATAACGGCGGCCATCCAGTTGCGCTTCATAATTTTCTTCAGTAACGCGTTTATCAAATACGTTGTATACTCCACCCAACACACGCAATTCTTTGGTTAGATTATAGCCAACACCAATATCCACAAAGGCGTAGGACGGAGCTCCTTCCTTCATACTATCACCACGCCCTAAATAATCTGAGGTTTTGCCACGGAAGTTTATCCGGGTCCAGGTTTGCATTTCCGGTAAAGTTTGCCAGTTCAGAGTCGCATTCGCCATGTGTTTAGGCATTTTGTTCAAAGGTTTTCCTTTGTTTTTCCCACTTTTCTGTTCTGACTCTGTATAAGTATAGTTCGCAGACAATGACCAGTTTTCAACGATATCCCAGTTTATAGTCGCTTCTACACCGCGTATATTGGCTTTATCTACGTTAATACGGTCATTAATAAATTTATAAACATTATCATCAATTTTACACTTTTTATCTTTCCCACCACTTGGATCAGCACAGCGACTAATTTCAGTGATCTTATCTTTAAATTCTGTATTAAATATTGTCAAACCAACATCAAGGTTTTCTTGATTATTCCAAATAATACCGATCTCTTGGCCAAAACTCTTTTCTGGTTTTAAGTCTGGGTCGCCAACAATAACTCCTGGCTTTTCTCTAAATCCATTAATAGTTTTAGGGCTTCCTCCTGTAACTTGCCCCCAATCTGATGTGGAATGACGTAAATCAGGAGAACGGTAACCAGTAGATACACCACCTTTAATCGTCCATTGTTCATCAGCATGCCATACTCCATACAAACGAGGTGTCCAATGACTCCCAAAATTCTCGTCCTTATCCATACGGATACCGCTAGTCAGGGCAAAATCATTGGTCATTTGCCATTCATCTTCAGCAAATAGAGCCCAACTCCAGCGAGTCAATTTATCCATACCATTAGCGGACGCTAATAGATTATCACCACCATGTAAGTTTTCATGACGATATTGTCCCCCCACACTCAGAGTATGATCATCTAACCGGAAAACAGTTTGGTTATTAAATACTGTATCTTGGTACTTCATGTCACGCCCTGGATTACGTGAATCATCATGTTGGATGTATGAAGTCATGGTACCGAAATCATAAATACCATTATGCAAAATAGAATAATTGTTACGATTATAATCTCTTTTCTCTGAATCACCACGAGACGATTTACCTCTAGTAGTATTGCGATCCTGCTCATAACGACCTGCTTCGAAATCAAAAGTATTTTTATCATCAGGTGTCAGAGAAAAAATTACTGAACCGTTACGCATTTCCTGCTCTTTAAAGCCGCCAATGAATTTATCTTCGTTACGGTGAGAATACAGGCCATGCACTTTCAATCCCAATAGACCATCAATTATCGGGCCTGCTGTATAAATGCTACTCTGATAACTGTTACCCGAATTTTTACGCTCAGTCAAAGTAGTATCAGCGCGCAAACTGGTTTTCCACTCTTTTTGCGCCTTACGAGTGATGACATTGATAACCCCACCCATCGCATCAGAACCATAAAGAGAAGACATCGGCCCCCGTACAACTTCGATCCGCTCGATCGCCGCCAACGGCGGCAACCACCCCTGCTCAATACCAGAACCGTCACTATTTGGGCGGGTATTACGGGTATCAATACGCTTACCATCAATCAGAATCATTGTGTATTTAGGCGCCATACCACGAATACTGATATCACTGCCGCTACCGCCTCCCGTTACAACTACCCCTGGCACATCTTTCAGTGCATCAGTCACATCACGATAAGCCTTGGTTTCTAATTGCTCACGGCTCACCACAGAAATAGACGCTGGTGCATCTTCAATTTTCTGTTGGAAGCCTGATGCTGTAGTCACAACAATGGTGTCATTACTGTCACTGGCCGCAAAAACAGAGCCAGATGAAATTGCAGCAATAACCCCTAACGCGATTTTTCTTTTATTAAAAACACCCATTCCCGATTCTCCAAGAAATATAATTATGTTTTATTAATTTATAAAATGGATAATTAACATGTACTCAAGCAGCGAGGAAAAAACACTCACCTCTGTGTGGTTTTATTATTTTTTTATTATATCCCCTTGCATTTTATAGTAATAAAATGCAAGGGGATATTTCCTATTAATTCCAACAGCCTATATCATTAAATTATTTTACATTTACCTTTCTTTGCAATAAATAAAGAGTAAACATGAATATTATCCAGACAAAAATAGCGGTTTCTAAACAAATAGGTAGATTCACATAATAAAGTTCTAACTGGTCAACTTTGAAACCAACCCATCAATCAATACTTGAGGAACACCCTGAGAACAGTATTCAATTCTGCCTCTGACACCATAAACTTGAGCCAAACTATCCGGCGTAATAACTTGTTCAGGAATACCTTCAGCAATTAAATTCCCTTTTTGTAACATTAATACATGGTTACCATGGCGCAAAGCGATATTAATATCATGCACCACTACTACCGTAATAATATTACGACGATATGTTTCTTGTGCAACCAAATCCATGACATGATATTGATAATTTAAATCCAGCGCACTTAGCGGCTCATCTAATAATAATAATGTTGGCTTACGAATTAACGATTGCGCCAATCCGACTAACTGCTTTTGACCACCGGATAATTGATCTAAATAACATAACGCCAGATGTTCAATCCCCAACTGACGTAATAAAGACATCACTTCTTCTTCGCTGGTTTCAGAATGACGCCCACCGGAAGCCCGCTGCGCAACAATAATGGATTCCAGCACATGTAAATGAACACCAGCAGGCAAACTTTGTGGTAAATAAACCACATTTTCTGCCCGTTGAGCAAAATTCATTTTCATCAAATCCTGACCATCGAGCCGGAGCTGCCCACTTGCGTGATTTAATCCAGCCAAAGAACGCAAAAGTGTTGATTTTCCGCTGCCATTTGGCCCTAGTAATACCGTAATTTTTCCACGGGATAACGTTGAAACATTCAGATTTTCAATGACTGGATTTTTTGGATAGCCCGCGTAAAAATTATTAATCGTTAATCCCTGATTCATACATTCCCCCTATGGCGTAAAATTATGCTAAGGAAGAATGGAACCCCAACCAATGCGGTAACTATCCCAACCGGAATAATGACACCTGGGATCAGGTTCTTCGAAGCGATGGATGCCATAGACAACACCAATGCTCCAATCAGCGCACTGGCAGGCAAATAGAAGCGGTGATCCTCACCAAACACCAAGCGAGCAATATGCGGCGCGACCAAACCGATAAAGGCAATTGGCCCAACAAATGCAACCGCTAGAGCGGAGAGAATACTGATGCGTAATAATGTACCCAAGCGTAAGCGGCGGACATCAATACCAAAACTGATTGCACGATCTTCACCCAAGCGCAACGCTGTCAGTTTCCAGGAATTCATCATTGAAATCGGAAAAATAACTGCAAATACCAGCAACATAACACCCAGTTTTATCCAGGTCGCTCTGGCAAGGCTACCCATTGTCCAAAGTACCAACCCCTGAAGAGTATCTTCCGTTGCAATAAACTGCATCATGGAAACCAGTGCGTTAAAAGTAAAGACCAACGCAATACCAAATAATACTACCCCTGCGGTAGCAACCCTTGTCCAACGGGTAATGGCATCCAATAACAACGCTGCCAACAAAGCAAAAATGAAGGCATTTGCAGAGATAAGCCATTGATCGGGGACACCCGGAATACCAACACCTGACACGATAGCCAACGCAGCGCCAAACGCAGCCGCCTGAGAAATCCCTAAAGTGAAGGGGCTTGCCAATGGGTTATTCAGAATTGTCTGCATTTCAGCGCCAGCCAGCCCAAGAGACAAGCCGATCACCACCGCCATCAAGGCGTAAGGTAAACGGATATCCCAGACAATAACCCGTGTACCCGCATCCATACTTTCTGGCGACACTAAAGTCTGCCAGAGAGACTGCAAAGATAAACCTGATGGCCCTATAGTAAAATCTAATACCAAGGAAGCACCGATAACCAGGAAGATAAACATCATCATCACGATACGGCGGCGTAAAATACGTTGGTAATGGGCTTTTACACCGCTATCATCTGATTGTTGTTTCACCGTTGGCATAAGCTCGGTAGTGGCACTCATTGTTTCTGTTACCTATCTTACTGATTACTTCTCACTGATCCAGTAAACACCTGATGGCTCAATTGCCAGGAATTTACTGTGTAATTCATTCAGTGTCTTCTGTGGATCTAAATCTGCAAACTGTTCAGGATAGAACCACTTAGCAAATACTTGAGCGACTATCACGTTATACGGAGAGTTGTAATAATTATGCCAAATAGCATAATCTCTGCCCTCTTTAACCGCAGTCAACGAGCTGATACCTTTACGTTCAGTTATTTTTTTCAGACTGGCTTTTGCCAGTTCAGGCGTTGATTGCGCCCCCAGTTTTACACCCGGTTCATTGCTGTCTGGCGCTTTTGCACCACTGGCAATGTAAATATAAGGATCAGCGGCAATAACTTTTTCGAGGTTCATGTCGCCAAGCGCGCCTGGCAGAACACCTTTAGCAATGTTTTTACCGCCAGCCAGATCGATAAAGTTACCCAAATTGCCATTACCGGCCGTCCCACAGCAGTCTTCAAAAGCGCCGGCTCTCAAATCGATAAATACAGTCGGCTTTTTCTCTTCCGGGATTTTACTGGTGATTTGAGTTACCAATTTGGCATTTTTTTCGTAAAAATCAGCGTATTCTGCCGCTTGTTTTTCACGGTGCAATACTTTACCCAACATACGAATGCTCGGCAGCGTGTTTTTTAACGGTTCAGTACGGAAGTCAACAAAGACAACCGGAACACCTGCCTTTTCAAGCTGAGCAACCAATTCACTATTCTTACCAGGACCATGACCGGATAAGCCAAAAATAGCAATGTCCGGATTGAGAGTTAACACTTTTTCAGCGCTAACGCTGTCAGCACTAGTGTTACCAATCAAAGGGATCTTATCAATCTCAGGAAATTTAGCTTTATAGACAGTATAGGACTGTGGGTCCAATTTGCGGAAATCACCTTGCCAACCCGCGATACGAGCCAGAGGTTTATCTCCTTCAAGTAAAGCGACAGCATGAAATAAACGGCCTTCGCCCAATAAAATACGGTTTATATTCTCAGGAACTTCAACAGTGCGACCAGCTACGTCAGTGACCGTTTCAGCCCATGACGCGAAGCTTGCCATTATTGCTGAACCTGCCAATAAGCTGATATTGATACTCTTTGCAATAGATCGAGATACAAATTTCACTTTGTTAGCCCATTTCATATTAATAATTATGGCACTAACAATAAAGCAAACGAGAATACTTATCAATCCTATTTATACATATTTTAGTAAATTAAATAACTAACTTCATGGCTAACCCTATGAAAAATAAAAAACCGCCTATTCGGTTACAAAATGGGCGGTCTCTTCTAATTGCTATTAATGACTGTTTATTTATTCCAATAAATAAATGTTAAGATAATAATAAATCAATCGTGAATCGAATTAAAAAACCCGTAAGGCCATGCCGAGTTAGCATTTTTCCTAAGATCCCTGCTGGCCTATTAATCATCATCTAACGTGATCAAATTCACTTATTTGGGATATCAGGAAATTTCATCTCTTTATATTTAATAAAGTGGGTTTTCTTCACCAATTTATAACCAAACCAAATCAACAGGAATAGTGGAATACCAATATAAGTTGCGGTTACACCATACCAGTCAATTTTGTCTTGCAGAAATGCTTGATAATTCTGCCCTAATGTGATGGTCAGACACAGAATAAACGCAAAGATTGGACCAACCGGGAAAAACCCTGAACGATAGGGCAGTTTACTTAAATCCAGCCCCTGAGCGATGTAACCACGGCGGAAACGATAATGACTGATAGCGATCCCTAACCAGGCAATAAAACCTGTCATGCCCGAGGTGTTCAACAGCCACAAATAGACAGTTTGATTACCGTACATTGAGCTAAGGAAACACAAGGCAGCAACAACCGTTGTTGCATACAAGGCATTACGCGGTACACCCCCTTTGGATAATTTTCCAAAAATCTTCGGTGCTTTGCCCTCTTTTGCCAGTGTGAACAACATACGGGTAGAAGCATACATACCTGAGTTACCGGCAGATAATACTGCTGTCAAAATAACGGCGTTCATCACAGCCGCAGCTGATAACAAACCGGCATTTTCAAATACCAACGTAAACGGACTGACGCTGATATCACCTACCTCATTACGCAGTAAATTGGGTTCAGTATAAGGAATGATCAGACTGATAATCAGGATCGCAAAAATATAGAACAACAGGATACGCCAGAATACTTTACGTACCGCACGGGGAATATTTTTCTCTGGATCTTTGGATTCACCCGCAGCAATGCCAATCAGTTCAGTACCCTGAAAAGAAAACCCAACGATCATTGCCACGCCAATCATAGCGGAGAAGCCACCGGCAAAAGGCGCATCATCCATAGCCCAGTTATGCCATCCAGCGCCTTCCGCACCTTTCATGATACCGCTTATCATCAATAATCCGACCGCAATAAAGACAATAACTGTGCTGACTTTAATCAAAGAGAACCAATATTCAGCCTCCCCAAAACCTTTCACTGAAATAAAATTCAACAGGAAAATCAATGCGAGGAATAGCGCGCTCCAGATCCACCCCGGCATATCGGGTAACCAGTAATTCATCACCAACTGAGCAGCAACCAAATCCACAGCGATAGTCACCGCCCAGTTGTACCAATAGTTCCAGCCAAGGGCAAAACCAAATCCTTCTTCAACATACTTGGAGCCATAAGTTGAGAAAGAACCGGAGACAGGCATATAAGCAGCCAATTCCCCCAGGCTGGTCATCAGAAAATAAACCATCAGTCCAATTAATGCATAGGAAAGTAATGCTCCGCCAGGCCCCGCTTGTGAAATTGTCGCACCTGAAGCCACGAATAGCCCAGTACCTATTGATCCGCCAATGGCTATCATCGCCATATGCCGTGCTTTCAATTCACGGCGCAAATGTTGCGCTGCTGGTTTCTGGAAAACACTTTGTTGTTGTTGAGACATTCTGTTCCTGTTAACTGCAAATAAGTCTGATGGCGGATTGTAGCAAATCCTTACTGCCAAAATAGCGAGGAAGCGCTGTTATAAGATACCTTCATAATTCAGAGGAAATTATAAGTAATACAGCTAATTCTAAATTCTAAACAGAACGTAAAACTTACCGGCAATAACTGAGCAGTTTTTGCAGTGCATTGGACATATGCTTTTGCCGATGATGAATTAGGTATAACATCCTGAAAAGTTTTAACTCGGGCACTTTTAATTCTAGCAAAGTACGATTTTCCAATTGCTCTGCAACGACCCGTCTGGATAAACAACTAATCCCCATGCCAAATTTGACCGCATGTTTTATCGCTTCGGAATTGCCCAACTCCATCAAAATCTTGAACCCAGGTAAACGGGCAAACAACAGATGATCCAACACCTCTCTTGTTCCCGAGCCCCTTTCTCTTAATATCCATGATGCTTTGGTTAGATCATCCAGTTTCAGATTCTGTTGAGCTAGCGGATTTTTAGGAGAAGAAAAAACAACCAGCTCATCCTCCATCCAGAGCTGAGTTATCAATTCAGGACTATGGCAGGAACCTTCTATCAAACCAAGGTCAACGCGGAATTCGAGTATAGAATTGATAACATCCTGTGTATTACTGATATTTAACTCCAGAGGTGTATCCGGAAAATCCTGGCGATAATTTGCCAACATTTCCGGCAGCATATAATTACCAATGGTACTGCTGGCAGCAATACGTAATGCCCCCAATTCCTGTTTGAATAACAGCTGAATTTCCCCCGCCTGCTCCAACAATGCTAAAGCCTTGGGGTAGAGTAAACGGCCATGCTCATTAGTCACCAACCGTTTTCCTACTCGGTCAAAAAGCTGTACGCCAAGCTGGCTTTCCAAATCCGTTAATGAAGCACTCACTGCGGATTGAGATAGCGCTAACTGCTGGGAGGCTTGTGTCGTTGAGCCGTTTTTCAATACTTCTGTGAAAACTTCCAATTGCCTCAGTGTGATATGCATATTGCCCCGCAAAATATGATGTCAGCGAAATAGATTGTTTTAATTTTATACAGTAATAAACAACTTAACAAAAACCCTCTTTTCTATTACCACTTTTTACGATTATACATAAAAATATTATCAATTTTAATGATAAATTGATTTGCTATATGCTTATGTTTAAAACACATAAGCAAAGTGAGAAATATCTATGTCTGACATTCATGATGAAAAACTCAGTCAACAACCGTCAATTCCCGGTATGAAATTAATTCCGGGACTCATACTGGCGGCAATACTGACTGCAATTTCAATATACGCCGGAAATATCCCGTGGTTTGTTAATATGGGGCTGGGTGCATTGACACTGGCGATCCTGGCAGGAATCATTGCCGGTAATACCATTTATCCTTTACTCAAATCCCATTGCGATAAGGGTATTCATTTCTCAAAACACTATCTTTTGCGGGCAGGGATTATTCTTTATGGCTTCCGTCTGACATTTCAGCAAATTGCCGATGTAGGCACTACCGGTCTTTTGATTGACGCTATTATGTTGTCTTCAACTTTCTTTATTGCAATCTGGCTGGGTAAATCACTCTTTGGATTAGATCAGCAAACCTCAATGCTGATTGGCGCCGGCAGCAGTATCTGCGGTGCAGCGGCCATTATGGCAACAGAGCCGGTTGTAAATGCCCCCGCCAGCAAAGTTGCTGTTGCAGTGTCAACAGTTGTCATCTTCGGTACTATCGCTATTTTCATTTATCCATGGTTCTATCAGCTCAACGAGCATTATCAATGGATCCCATTGACTCAAGAAGCTTTCGGTATCTTTACAGGCTCCACCATTCACGAAGTTGCCCAAGTTGTTGCTGTTGGTCATGCTATTAATGATCAAGCAGAGAACGCGGCGGTTATTAGCAAGATGATTAGAGTTATGATGCTGGCGCCATTCTTGTTGTTATTATCCAGTTACATCAGCCGGGCCAGTGCAAAAAACGGAGAAAAAAACCAGGCGAGAACGCCGATTACCATTCCTTGGTTTGCAGTGATTTTTATTGCAATAGCAGGTTTTAACTCGTTTGATCTGTTACCTGTAAGAGCAGTGAATTATCTGATTCAGATTGATACTATTATGCTTGCCATGGCAATGGTTGCACTAGGTTTAACCACTCATGTGAGCGCCATCCGTCAAGCTGGATTTAAACCCATTTTACTGGCTCTGATTTTGTTTATATGGCTGATGGTTGGCGGCTTCCTGATAAACCTGAGCATTCAACATTGGTTTGGTTGATCGGAACATATGCATTGAAGGACTTCAACAACCAATAACCTTTCCGTTCTTGAGGTTCAATAAGCGATTGAACCATGTCAAAATAGTGTAAATAAGGAAGGAGAAGAATGATGAAATTTATTGGAGCGCATGTCAGCGCAGCCGGTGGCGTCGATCAAGCAGTTATCCGGGCACACGAATTAAAAGCCACTGCTTTTGCCCTGTTCACCAAAAACCAACGCCAGTGGAACGCGCCGCCTTTAGCCACTGATATTATCGATAAATTTAAAGAAAATTGTGAGCGCTACGGATACGGTAGCCGGCAAATTCTTCCTCATGACAGTTATCTGATTAATCTTGGTCACCCAGACACTGAAGCACTGGAAAAATCCAGGCTGGCTTTTGTTGATGAAATGCAACGTTGTGAACAACTGGGTATCGACTTATTGAATTTCCATCCTGGCAGTCATCTCAATAAGATAGATGTGGATAAATGCTTGGCACGAATTGCAGAATCTATCAACATCGCTCTCAATAAAACGCAGGGAGTCACTGCTGTTATCGAAAATACGGCAGGTCAGGGCACAAATCTGGGGTTCAAATTTGAACATCTGGCAGCAATTATTGACGGAGTTGAAGATAAAAGCAGAGTTGGCGTCTGTATTGATACCTGTCACGCCTTTGCCGCAGGTTATGATTTGCGTACCGACGACGTTTGCCAGCAAACCTTTCAGGCGTTTGAAAAAATTGTTGGCTTTCAGTATCTGTGCGGAATGCATTTAAATGATGCCAAAAGTGAATTTGCCAGCCGTGTTGACCGGCATCATAGCCTTGGGGAAGGAAATATTGGCAAAACACCTTTCAGTTATATTATGCAAGATACCCGTTTTAATGGAATTCCGCTAATCCTTGAAACAATTAATCCAGATATTTGGCGCCAAGAAATTGCCTGGCTAAAATCACAACAAAATTAATAGTCCTTATTATTTAACGGGTACCAGTTCAATTTTAGCCATCATTGCGGCTAATTCAGGGCGATTGCTGATACCCACATTAGGCTGGCTAACGGCAAGCGCCGATACAGCCGTTGCCAATCGCAACGTGTGTTCACTGGATTCCCGCATCAGCAAACCATAAACCAAACCGCCGACCATTGAATCACCGGCACCCACAGTGCTGATAACTTTACAATGCGGTGGTTTTGCCAACCATGCTCCAGATGCATTAACCCATAATGCGCCCTGCTCACCCAAAGATATGACGACATGAGCAATTCCCTGGTCCCTGAGTTGATGTGCTGCCATGATCACATCGGATAGCTCAGGTAACAAGCGCCCGGCCCAAACTTCAAGCTCATAACGATTTGGTTTAACTAACCAAGGAGACGCTTTCAGACCCGCAACCAACGCTTCACGGCTGCTGTCGAAAATAATACAAGGACAAAGTTGGCGCAAATGTGCCATCCAATCGGTAAACGATTCAGCAGAAACACCTGCGGGTAAGCTACCACTGACAACAACCATATCAAACTGTCCAAGCCATGAAAGCGAATCATCAACAAATTCCGACCATTCCGCTTCACCAACATAAAAACCAGAGAAGTTGAAATCCGTCACTTCACCGCTTTCTTCTGTTAATTTGACATTAATCCGTGTTCTGCCGGGCACTAAATGGAAACGATTTTCCATGCCATTTTCACTGAAGAATTGCTGAAATCCTTCCTGATTTTCTCTACCCAGAAAACCACTGACAGTGACATCAATGCCTAAATCACGCAAAACTTTAGCAACATTATTGCCTTTCCCGGCAGGATGCAGTCCGGCTGCTTGCACACGATTAATCGCCCCTTTGACGATTTCCGGGCACAATCCAACCAAATCATAAGCTGGATTTAAGGTGATAGTGGCAACTCTACGGCTCATTGTGCCCGATGTCTCCTAAGTAGATAATCATCATTACTATAAATTTTCAGTTCCATTTATAACATTAAAATTGAATCGTTTCAGTTAAATTCCATACTTTATTGATCATTGTCTTAAACTGATTTGCAGGTAAGAATAGTATTGAATTTCTCTCAAAAAGAGAGATTAATTTGCTGAAATTTATCTGAAGGAATATATCAAATGTCTGTAATTGTTGGTGTTGGCGTTGTTATTGTGAATGAATATGGTCAGGTATTACTTGGAAAACGCAGCAGTGAGCATGCTCCATACTGGTCAATATTTGGTGGTCATGTTGATGACGGAGAAACATTTGAACAATGCGCAATCCGTGAAGTTGAAGAAGAAACAGGTCTGACGATACAATCACCAAAAGTCTATGGTATTTGTAATAATCTCCAAACTTATCAACAAGAGGGAAAACATACTATTTCGGTGTGTTTGTTGGCGAAACATCCAGGTGGTGAGCCAAAATTAATGGAGTTGGAAAAATGCGAACAACTTATGTGGTGCAATCCTGATAATCTCCCTGAACCACATTTTGAAGCCAGCCGGAATGCTATAAAAATGTGGCGCGAGAATCGCTTTTATCTTACCGAATGAACTAACTTATATTAGCTCAATTTCAAATAATCCTTTATGACGTCTATTTACACCCTATAGACAAAAATGTATCTTTAAGCTAGTACAAAGAAACAATATACCAGCAGGAGTTAATATGTCCATTGAGACACCCCAGAGTTTAAAGCGCCCTCCCATACTGGGTGGTACAATGATAATTGCCGGTACTGCTGTCGGTGCAGGAATGTTCTCTACTCCCGTGGCAACTTCCGGTGTCTGGTTTACTGGCTCAATTATTCTGCTGGTTTACACATGGATGTGTATGTATTTTTCCGGCTTAATGATACTAGAAGCCAACCTGAATTACCCATCAGGTGCAAGCTTCCATACCATGACTAAAGATTTACTCGGTAAAGGATGGAATGCCATCAATGGTATCTCTATTACATTCGTGCTTTATATATTAACCTACGCCTACATTTCAGCGGGTGGCTCAATTATTGCCCACAATTTTGAAAATATTATTTCGGTATCACAGGCAAATGCTGGCTTTATTTTCGCTTTTATCGTTGCATTTATTGTCTGGTTATCGACTCAAGCTGTCGATCGTCTGAGCACAATTTTGATCGGCGGTATGGTGATTACCTTTTTTATGTCCGTTGGCGGCATGTTTACCGAAGTTAAATATGTCATCCTGTTTAATCAGACGGATGCTATATCAAACGACACAACAAGTTATATGCCTTATGCTTTAGCCTCTCTGCCCTATTTACTCATTTCATTCGGATATCATGGTAATATTCCAAGTTTAGTAAAATATTATCATAAAGATATAAAAGCCGTTATTCGCAGCCTGTTATTAGGTACATTAATCGCATTAGCTATTTATATCCTGTGGCAATATGTCATTCAGGGAAATATTCCCCGCGAAGCATTCAAACAGATTATTGCTGATGGTGGGAATATCGGTGATTTATTGAAACACATGGATAATACAACAAACAGCAAAACCGTTCACCAGCTTCTAAATGCCTTCTCTTATATGGCATTAGCAAGTTCATTTCTTGGTGTCTCTTTAGGGCTATTTGATTACATAGCCGATTTCCTCGGTTTTAAAGATAACAACACCGGCCGGTTAAAATCAGCATTAGTGACATTTATTCCACCCACAGTGCTAGCTTTACTGGTCCCCAATGGTTTTCTATATGCCATTGGTTTCGCTGGATTTGCTGCAACCATCTGGGCTGTCATTATTCCAGCACTTATGGCTCGGGCAAGTCGCCAGCGCTTCCCTGAAGCCAGTTACCGAGCGCCAGGAGGGAAATTCCTCATTGGGTTCGTCATCCTGTTTGGTTTGATAAATGCTATAGCTCATATTTTGTCCTTTTTTGATTTATTACCTGTGTATCGTTGATATATAAGACATTCTTACTACAACCCCAAGGTAAAAAAACAGTGGGGTTTTTTAATCCCTACTTGCCTAATGCCTTGACTGCGAGTAATTTTGTTGCCGATTATTCTCTTGCGGTTTTATGGAAGGTTATATATGGCTAAAGCCAACGAAATTAAACGCGGTAGCGCCGTCAGTTATAATGGTAAGTTACTGCTGGTCAAAGATATTGATATTCAAGCACCAAGCGCCCGGGGAGCTAGCACATTATATAAAATGCGCTTTACTGATATCCGCACCGGTCAAAAAGTGGAAGAACGTTTCAAAGGCGATGATATCATTGATACCATTAGCCTAACTCGTCGCAGCGTTAATTTTTCCTATATTGATGGCGATGAATATGTCTTCATGGATGACGAAGATTTTACACCTTATCATTTTAAAAAAGAACAAATCGAAGAAGAATTGCTATTCATCCCTGAAGGTGGCCTGCCAGGTATGCAAGTGCTGACAATAGAGGGACAGGTTATTGCCCTTGAACTGCCGCAAACAGTCGATATGGTTATTGAAGAAACTACCCCCGGAATTAAAGGCGCCTCAGCCAGTGCGCGGACAAAACCTGCAAGAATGAGTACCGGGCTGACCGTTCAAGTACCTGAATATATCAGTAACGGCGAAAAAATTCGTATCCATATTGCAGAACGTCGCTATATGGGGCGTTGTGATTAATAACATTAGCTAATCCTAAGTTGCTCTGTATAAAACAGAGCAACTCATTTTCGATTATTTCATTAATTATCCAATTTCCTTTATAATTTAGGCGCAATTTGAATTTCCAAATAAAATGCAAGCATAAATTCGCTATTAACTTTCATTAACATTGCTCAAAAATAAAATTCCAAATACTCTTCAATTAAGCATTGAAGAAATAATATTTAGGATTTATCTTAATATCAATTATAAAAAATTGTAACAATTCCGATTTTCTTTTCTCCTTTTACCCATTTAATTTCTGTTACACCAATTTGGTGTGGTAAATAAAAATAAACATCATTTTGGAAATCCAATTTTCGTCGCTGGATAATTTTATCTCCTTTTCGCCAGCAAATGGTATCAGTCCAGTGATCATGCCAATCAAAACGACACGGTGCTTCAACAATTGCACCTGAAAAGTGAATAACCCCTGTATATGATCTTGTCTCTGACTCACTACTCACAACACCAGGAGCCATCAGGAAAAAACAACCCACCATAACCCGGAACATAGACATAAAACCCTCGCCATAAGACAGCATTATTTGCTGAGATCTCCAAATGTAAAATCAATCTGGAAATCGGAAAAATTTACGAGTCCATGCTATTGGTAACGGCTATTTTTGTTGTTTTTTTACTGTTTTTAGCTTTTAAAATTTATTAAAATATTTACATCTTTTAACATGGAAATTATCAGAAGTATTTATTAATAAATTAAAAATTTATAACTTTAAATATCCCCACCACCACTCAATAAGAACGGCAAAATTGAGCATAAATATTTATCCAATCAAATAAACATCTGAAGGAAAAAGCATAAAACAGATAAAAAACCACCAGATTAACTTATGATAGGAACTGGATTCATGGCATTATTACCTAACCAAATCGGTCATCAGCTCCCTATCATTCGTCCAAGCCCGACATTAACCTTTAATAATATCAATCGCATTAGCGAAATGACTAATCTGATGACTAAGGATTCATCCAGCGATAGTTTTCCAGGCGATCACGGATTAATGCTACTCACTTTCTGCTGCTAAGGATCTACCGCAAATCGGCCGCCCGATATAAAACCCTTCTCACATGCCCTTTTTACTGAAGAATATTGGGAAGGTATTTAACCCTCCTGATTGCTCATAAGATCCACATAAATAACATAAATTATCAACATTGCTAATCTCCCGTACTGAGAAATCTAATTTTTTGTAAATTATGCTATTAAATACTCGCCTTTTCCTGATTGTTTCTGTACTCTCAGTCTGAATAACATTTATTGTAAATATCGTTATAAAACGTGGCGTCCAGCGCGTTTCTGCACCAAGCGCGTTGTTTACTTATTGCTTTTTCTAACACCAGTCTTCGAAGCGTTTGATATTTTTCAATAATAGCGACCAACTTAAGGTAAGGATAGCAAGGGAAAATAAAAATAATGGTCAAGTCTCAACCGGCACTGAGATACATTACGCGGCTGATACCCGTGCTGTTCGTAGCGATCACTTTATCCGCGTGCAGCTCGCCAGATTCTTCAAAGTTTCGCAATACACAAACTGATACGCATGCAGTAAACGGTAAGAACGGCTTCTTACTTCAAGCGTCTCAGGATGAATTTGAAGCACTAGTTCGTAATCTGGACATAAAATCCAAAATTCTTAGCCAATACAATGGTTGGAAAGGCGTTGCTTATCGACTCGGTGGCAACACTAAGCGTGGTATTGATTGTTCTGGCTTTGTTCAACGTACTTTCCGTGACCAGTTTGGCATGGAACTACCACGTTCAACATTTGAACAACAAAACATTGGCAAAAAAATCGACCGCTCAAAATTACGTCCTGGCGATCTGGTTTTGTTTAAGACAGGCGCCCGTACAAGGCATGTTGGTATCTATGTCGGCAATGACCAATTCGTTCATGCCTCCACCAGCAATGGTGTGATTGTTTCCAGGTTAAACAGCGCATACTGGAGCAAACGTTATTATGGTGGCCGCCGGGTTATCAACAATAGCGTAGTAATGCCTCCTAACGGCTAAGAATTCTTTCCCTTGCGTACAAAAAAGCGCTTCCATCAGAGGAAGCGCTTTTCGCGTTTATATCAGAATGGGTAAAGAGCTGTTATCTTTTCAGCAATCGCAGCACCAAGTGTCTTCAAACGACACATAACCGCACTCTCGTCTTCACTATCGACAAACAAGCACGGCTGACCTTCCCACTCAATCACAGTACTTTCAATTTGCATATCAGCAAGTGATTGCTGTAATTTTTGCATAACATTCCATGCAGCCGTATCTTCATGGCTGAGTAGCTTCAACCCCATCAGGCTGCTTTTTACATTCACTTCATCAACTGGAAGTGGTTCAACTTTGATACCCGCAAAACCGGGTGACCATCTGTAACTTTGCGGTAGCCGATGTACCACCGAAAGCTGAATATTATTCACAAATTATTCCTACCTGAAAGAACATAGATACAAAAGTTGAAGTTAGCGACTATCTTCAGGTGTTCTACTCGCCAAAACCGAATAACTACCCCCCCAAAAAAGTAAACAAAAAGTTAAATTTGTGTTTATAGTATTACATTAATTTCAAACTTCACCTTAGAAAAAATGAGACCAATCTCGCATTTTGCATATATTTATACTTTTTTTTAAAAAAACTCAACTTATTTTTATGCAAAAAACCAACTGTATGTTTAACTATTGTTTACATATTTTATTTTTTCAACTCAACTCTTTAACATGAAAATCAAACAAGAACTGTAAAAATAAATAGATAACAATATGTTTTATAAGGAAAAAATAATAACAACCTAATGATAACGCTGTTGAATATTTTTTTATTTAACAAAAATAAAACAAAAAAATTATAATCACTATCAATACATTTACAATCAATTATTTCCACATAAAAACAATTCGGAATTTCCTTGCATTTACCGCTCAATCTCTCAGCCTAATTCGAATATAAAAATCAATAATGCGACATATAAAAAATCATAAAAGAATAAAACAACAATAGCTTCATCCCTGAAGGATATAGATATCATCAAACCATTCAACACCAAAATATCTCTAATAATCGAGAGGCAACCCAATAATTTTGCTGATAATATTAGCTTTCCTAATAATAATTTTAATAATACAGAAAATGCTTTTGATACCACATAGTTAATATCATCCTGTCAAGATGGAATATATTGACGAAGACAGACATTATTCTGTAATAAAATTATGCCTCAATGGCACGTACGACCTCTTTTTGCATATATAACAAACAGCACAGCCAAAATAACACATAAAACCATAGAACCAACCATTGGCCAGGCACTGCGCGCAGGTAACATAGCAAGTAATACCCCAACCAAAGCGCTAATCCCAAAACGAATGGTACCTGCCAGTGAAGATACTGTCCCTGCCATATGCGGGTAATCATCTAGAACCACCGCCATTACATTAGATGTAATCATAGCAATACCACAGACATAAGCTGCCACACCGATGACCAGAGAAATAAAACCAAAATCCAGTGCGGTAGACAATAATAGCCAGATCCCCATAATAAACTGCACACTTAAACCAAAATACATCATTCTCAACGCACCAAAGCGCTGTACATAACGACTATTTATTGTTGTCATCACAAACAGAAATACGATATTAAGCGCAAAATAATAACCAAATTTCTGCGGCGACACACCATTCAACTCAATATAAACAAACGGCCCGGCACTGAGAAAAGAAAACATTCCCGCAAACGAAAATCCGCTGGCAAGCATGTAACAAAACACACGGCGCTGACGGAATAACATAATAAACTGACTTATAGTTGTGCGAAGGTGAAACTTTTGTCTTTTCTCTTTCGGTAAAGTCTCTTTTATAAAGAAAGCGACAAGGAATACCCCAATAACAGCAGTAATAGCAATACTCCAGAAAATAGCATGCCATGTGAACCAAATCATCATCATGCCACCAAGAATTGGAGCAATTAATGGTGCAATGGTCATTACCAATATGACAAAAGACATACTGCGTGAAAATTCATCTTTCGTGAACATATCCCGCATCAAAGCATTAATAACAACACTCGCCGCGGCGGCGGAAAACCCATGCAAAAACCGCATATAAATAAAATCGTCAATATCCTTGGCTATCGTACACGCGGCTGAAGCCAGAGCAAACACAATAACACCACCCAGAATAACCGGCTTACGGCCTAAACTGTCAGCCATTGGGCCATATATCATCTGACCGAGAGCAAAACCAAGAATATAACTACTTAATGTCATCTGAACCCGCCCACTATCCACACCGAAATCTTCGGCAACAGTCGGCAAACTGGGCAAATACATGTCAATAGCAAGAGGCATTAACATAGAAAGCAGCCCAAGGATTAAAATCAACCCTAAATAGGATGATCGTTGTTGTTGCACGCGTATTACTCCAATAATTTAAAATGATTAACTAAAACTAATAACCTGCCCACGTTCGCTCTTGGCTACAAAGAACAGCAAATAAAATAGCGCTAACGGAATGAGCGCTAAGATTGAGGAACATTGATACTGACAATTTCTTGCTCAGTTAACGGTCGGTACTCCCCTGGTTCCAACTCAGGATCTAAGATAATTTCACCAATTCGCTCACGATGAAGCTCTGTTACCCGATTACCAACCGCTGCAAACATGCGTTTTACTTGATGATAACGCCCTTCACTGATAGTCAGACGAGCTAATTGAGGCGCCAGAATTTCCAGTTGAGCGGGTTTTGTCAGTGTTTTTTCACCATAGAGTTGGACACCCGCAAGAAATTTATCTGCTGTCCCTTCTGCAACAGGATATTCAAGAGTGACCAGATAGGTTTTTTCACAATGATGTTTTGGGGAAGTAATACGATGGGACCATTGACCATCATCAGTCAGCAAAACCAGCCCCGTGGTATCCATATCCAGCCTGCCAGCAGTGTGTAATTTATGCGCCGCCGGTTCATCAATAAAATAGAGAACCGTCGGATTTACCGGATCATCCGTGGAGCAGACATACCCCTGCGGTTTATTTAGCATAAAATAACGAAGCCCTTGCTGCTGTTCCAGTAATGAACCATCAAACATGACCTGTTGCTCAGGAGCTAATTTATAAGCTCCGGTTTTTACAATCTCATCATCAACAGTGATACGTCCCGCGCGCAACTCACGCCCCACTTCATTCCGGCTGATACCAAGCTGTTGTGACAGAAATTTATCCAATCGCATGGATGAAGACACCTGTATTAAATTAATTTAAAAATAAACGTGACCCGACTATCTTGGTCTTACAGCGCAAAGCCACCAAAAAAAGATGATGTGAGATGAATTCAAAAGCTTTCAGAGCTAATCATAACCATGTTTACTATAAACAACAATTATCTATTTGTTATAACGAGTTATAGTTTCACTCAATCAGATGATTATCTTACCTTACTTCTATCCGCAGTAAATTGATAAGAAAAATGTTACTCTTGCGCAAATATTTTTCTGTTGTGGAACAAATATGACTTTCACTTTACGTCCCTATCAGCAAGAAGCCGTGGATGCCACAGTCAATCATTTCCGGCGCCATCGTGAGCCCGCAGTCATTGTGTTACCAACCGGGGCAGGTAAAAGTCTGGTTATTGCTGAACTGGCAAAACTGGCTCGAGGGAGAGTCTTAGTATTGGCGCATGTAAAGGAATTAGTTGCACAGAATTACAGTAAATATTGCGCATACGGTTTACAAGCAGATATTTTCTCCGCAGGATTGCAGCAGAAGCAAAGTGCAGGAAAAGTGGTTTTTGGCAGCGTGCAATCTATCGCCCGTAATCTTGAGCATTTTAATAATCAATTCTCTTTGCTGATAATTGATGAGTGCCATCGTATCAGTGATGACGAAAACAGCCAGTACCAGCAAATTATTCATCACCTTCGGCAAAATAACCCACAACTCCGTATTCTTGGCTTAACCGCGACACCTTACAGGATGGCTATCGGCTGGATATATCAATATCACTATCACGGCATGATCCGCGGTGATGAAAATAGTTTTTTCCGTGATTGCATATATGAATTGCCATTGCGCTATATGATTAAGCACAGTTTCTTGGTCCCTCCGCAGCGACTGGATATGCCGGTTATGCAATATGATTTCAGCCAAGTCCACTCCAGTCAGCAAGGTATTTTCACTGAAACGGATTTGAACCGTGAAATCAAACGACAAAAACGCGTCACACCTCATATTATCAGGCAGATCATTGAATATTCGGTTGACCGTAAAGGAGTTATGCTTTTTGCTGCAACAGTCGAACATGCCAAAGAGATCTTTCAATTACTTCCTTCCGGTCAAGCCGCATTAGTCAGTGCCGATACATCAACCACCGATCGTGACCTGTTTATCGAAGCCTTTAAAGCTCAACAATTGCGCTACATGGTTAACGTTGCCGTATTAACTACCGGATTTGACGCGCCTCATGTCGATCTGATAGCTATCCTGCGCCCTACCGAATCCGTCAGCTTATATCAACAGATTATTGGCCGTGGTTTAAGATTATTTCCGGGTAAAAAAGATTGCCTTATTCTCGACTACGCAGGAAATCCTCACGATCTTTACACACCAGAAGTTGGCAACAGTCGGCCAGATAAGCAGAGCCAATCGGTTCAGGTATTCTGCCCTATCTGTAACTTTGCCAATATGTTTTGGGGAAAATGTACCACCGACGGTGAAATTATCGAACATTTTGGGCGCCGCTGTCAGGGTTGGCAAGATGATCAACACGGCAAACGTCGTCAATGCGATTTCCGCTTTCGTTTTAAACTCTGTCCTCATTGCGGTGTAGAAAATGACATTGCAGCACGGCGTTGTCACCGTTGCCAGGAGGTGCTGGTCGATCCTGATGATATGCTGAAAGCAGCATTAAAACTCAAAGATGCTCTGGTACTGCGTTGCAGTGGCATGCAACTCATCCCTGGAACTGACAGTAAAGGAGAATGGCTGAAAATCATCTATTACGACGAAGATGGCGCCGATGTCTCCGAACGCTTCCGGCTGACAACCCTAGCCCAACGACGGCTCTTTGAGCACCAGTTTCTCCGTCAGCATCAACGTGCCCCGGTAGTACCTTTTAACTGGAAAACAGCTTCAGACATCGTTCATCAGCAACCCTTGTTACGTCATCCCGATTTTGTCGTCGCCCGTAAAAAAGACCAGTTCTGGCAGATTCGTGAAAAGATCTTTGATTATCAAGGACGCTTTCGTCGAGCAAATGAATTGTATTAATAGTCTCCAATTGACGTATTCCATTTGCTGTCACAACTATTTTTCGCTAGAATGCCGCCCGTTTAACACCCGCGTTAAGCCAAATCTCGAACCTGCTGCTGGGTCGCCTGTAGCAGGATTTATTTTCTTCTTTAAAGAGAAAAAATAATGTTTACTATTAATGCAGAAGTACGTAAAGAGCAGGGCAAAGGTGCGAGCCGCCGCCTGCGCAGAGCTAACAAGTTCCCAGCTATCGTATATGGCGGCAACCAGGAGCCTGTTTCTATTGAGCTGGATCACGATCACGTTATCAATATGGAACACAAAGCAGAATTTTATAGCGAAGTTCTGACTCTGGTTATCGACGGTAAAGAAACTAAAGTTAAAGTGCAGGCTGTACAGCGCCATCCGTTTAAACCAAAACTGGCGCACATTGACTTCCTGCGTGCTTAATTAGCCACAGTCGAGCTTTTCGGGACGCCGAGTAAATAACGCCGCATTTGCGGCGTTATTTATTTAAGGTATCAATGACCGCCACTGCGGCGCTGTAACTGGTCACGTAAATTTGGTGGCGTACCCTTAATTGTTAAAGTGTCCGTTACCGGGTCCCAGAAAATTCTTTCACCGAATAACATTGCATCGAAATTAATTGTCAATCCGCCGCCACTTCCGGCAAATTTAGTTAACTGACGCAATGTACTGCGATCCGCTGGAAAACACGCTTCCAATTCATATCCTTGTTCCTGAGAAAATTGCTGGAAATTCTGCTCGCCAAATGTTGGCAATTCCTGAGACAACTCCTTAATCTCAATTTCCTCTCCTGCCTGCAATTGTTCATTACAATAGCTGTATACTTGCTGGCGATATGCCTGGCGCTCATTTTTATCAAGCTGACCTGACTCGCAATAATCATCAACGGCCTGTAACAGCCCCTTATTCTGAACCTTAGCATTCATCCCTTCACTAGCAGCGAGAAAATCCATAAAGAAATCTGAAACCTTACGTCCTACCCGCCCTTTCAAAAACGTTAAATAACGGCTTGATTCAGGATTAGTTTCCCACTCAGTCAAATCTATACGAGCAACAATATCAGCATGAGGGATATCCAGATAATGAGTGGTATTTAGATCCAGATTATCGTTAACAGACATACTGTTACAGCTATTAAGTACAGCAATCAACAAATACTCTACCGCCAGATAACGATACTGACAGAACAAGACCGTCCCACCTTCGGCAAACGGATATTTTGCCAGTTCATCCCTCAGACGCGCCGTTGCTGCGCGACTGAACCCCAGAAAATCTTCATCACCTTTACGCTGATGTCTGAGCGCTTCCGCCAATTCACTCTCTTGATTAAACAGGCCGTAAGCTTTACTTTTTGCGCTATATACACGGTGTAATTCAGCCATCATATCTTCCACCACCCGATCGGTGGAGAGCAGAGAATCACGCAGCACGACATCCAGCGTCTGCTCATCACGCTTGATTAATTGATGCAAGGCAATCTGGTCTATTTGCAGACTCATTCTTTCTACTCCTTTCGCTGCTTGTTTCATTCGCATCTAACGGCGTATTCAAACACTGATAACCAACTGCTGCAATAAAAAACCCCGGTGAAAATAATGTTTCGCCATGTTTCATCAACTATTATTTACTGACAGATATCAGAAAATTGCTAAAGACGCGCTATTACTGCAACATAAAATCTTAACCGTGAATTAATTTGCCACAAAAGAGCAGAAAATCACGCACCTATACGGTAAGATAGTGTGCTTTGTTAGTCAGGAAGTCTAAATTTATGCCACAGTCATCTCGTTATAGTGACGAACACGTTGAACGTTTATTAACAGAATTAGTCAGTGTTCTGGAAAAAAACCATACGCCGACAGACCTTTCTCTGATGGTACTTGGCAATATGGTAACAAATTTAATCAATACGAGTGTATCTCCTGCCCAGCGCAGACATATTGCCGACTCGTTTGCACACGCGCTTAAATCTTCAGTAAACGAAGATAAAGCCCATTAATTTTTAACTAAGAGCCTATCCCAGTAGGAGTTATTGTTGCAGACAGTTTGAACACGGACAGCGCACAGAAACCGGAACGTACACATAATACGTGAGGATTTCGAGCACTGCCCAGGTTCAAAATGGCAAATAAAAGCCCTAATGGGATGGGCTCTAAGACTACAACGTAAACAAAATATGGTGACTAGCCGTCAGCGTTATCGAGAAAAAGTGTCCCAGATGATTAGCTGGGGGCATTGGTTTGCCTTATTTAACATCCTACTTAGTCTTGGTTTAGGTAGCCGTTACCTGTTTGTTTCTGACTGGCCGGGTTCACTGCTCGGCCGGGTCTATGCTTTGACCAGTTGGCTTGGGCACTTTAGTTTTATTGTTTTTGCCGCTTATCTGCTGATTCTGTTTCCACTGACATTCATTGTCATGTCACAGCGCCTGCTAAGGTTTCTTTCAGCCATTTTCGCCACAGCCGGGCTGACACTGTTAATATTCGACATTACCATCTACCACCGTTTCCACCTTCACCTAACCCCTTTAGTTTGGGATTTAGTTATCAATCCTGATCAAGGGGAACTAGCGCGGGACTGGCAACTTATGTTCATCTGTATTCCAGTCATTTTTCTGGTACAGATGTTATTTGGCACCTGGAGTTGGCAGAAACTACGCAGCCTGAGTCGTCAACGGCTTGGCAAGCCATTGGCTGCCGTCCTTATTTCTGCCTTTTTGGCTTCCCATATGATGTATATCTGGGCTGACGCTAATTTTTATCGTCCGATAACCATGCAGCGCTCTAACCTGCCGCTCTCTTATCCAATGACAGCCCGCAAGTTTCTTGAAAAACATGGCCTTCTGGATCAACAAGAATACCAGCGCCGCCTGACGCAACAGGGGGATCCTGCTGCATTGACAGTGGAATACCCGCTTAATGATCTGACTTATCAGGATAAAGGCAGTGGATACAACCTGTTAATACTGGTGATTGATGGGCTGGATAATAAAGACATTACAGAGAATATGCCTGTACTCTCCCATTTCAGAGAGACCAACATTCAGTTCAATCAACATTTCAGTAATGGTATTCAAAATGATACCGCCCTATTCGGACTGTTTTATGGTATTTCTTCTGGATATCTGGATGGAATACTCGCTGGACGTAAATCATCAGCACTGATTAATGCACTGACTCATCAGGGATATCAATTCGGCTTATTCTCCTCTACAGGATTTAATACTCCACTTTATCGTCAGGCATTACTTTCCGACTACTCATTGCCCACAGCGGTCAACCAAAGTAATCAACTTACGGTAACACAGTGGCAGCAATGGCTGAATTTACCCACTAACAACGCCCCGTGGTTCTCGCTCTTAAAAATGCGTGGACTGGATAAAACTGACGCGCAGGGTAATACGGCGGCTCTTGATATTCAAATTAATACTGTATTAGAGACGCTGAAAAACAAAAACGCACTGAATAATACAGTCATTGTTATTACCGCCGCGCATAGTGAAATCGCCGCTGCGCATCCACAAAAATGGATAAATAATGACAGATTTAATCGTGATCAAATGCATGTTCCCCTACTTATTCATTGGCCTGGAACACCATCACAGATCATTGATAAGCTGACAAGTCACCAGGATGTCATGACAACATTAATGCAGCGTTTGCTACATGTCAGCAATTCACCTGATAACTACTCTCAAGGCGAAGATCTGTTTACAGCGCAACGTAATAGCCCATGGATTATTACCGGTGATAATGGCTCTCTGATCATTACAACCAGTGAGAGCACCCTGTTTCTGGATAAAAACGGTGATTATTCCTTATATGACCTTGAAGGCAACGAAGTCAAAGATGCTAAACCCAATCTGGCACAACTGTTACAGATACTCACAGAGGTTAAACATTTTATAGCTAACTAAATGCTTAAAAATCAATCGGTAATTAAATTTAGCACTTGCTTTAATTCATAAAATCAGTAGTATAATAAAAGTTATCGGCATGTAGCGCAGCTTGGTAGCGCACCGTCATGGGGTGTCGGGGGTCGTAGGTTCAAATCCTATCATGCCGACCAAATTTCCCTAGAAAAACCAACCAGTTATGGTTGGTTTTTTTATGCGTGGGATTTGGCTCTGGTAAAATTTTGGTAAAACCCCAATTTAAAACCTGGCATTCATAGCCACTTACAAACCAGCTCCCCTCACTCCAAAATATAAAATTATCTAATCAACCTGAGCTTCGCTTAAGGGAAGGGAACTAAAGTGCCTGAGGCACGAGCAAAGTTTTTGCTAAAGAAAACAAAATCGTGGAGACCCTCAGGCATGGTTAATTTAGAAGAACTTTACTGCTGCGTCGATGACTTTTGCCAAAAATTTATTCCTCTCTGGCATCAACAACTCATTGAACATGGATTACGT